>CAZODB010000059.1:0-11458 GCA_964578425.1 uncultured Herbinix sp. | reverse complement strand
CTCAAAAGCCGTATAAACACTGGCTTTATTTATCCAGACTCTTCATCGTTGGGAACAACAACACATCCCTTATAGCCGCAGAGTCAGTAAGCAGCATTATGAACCTATCTATACCAATTCCAATACCACCTGTCGGAGGCATGCCATATTCCAAAGCAGTAATGAAGTCCTCATCCGTCTCATTGGCCTCTTCATCGCCTGCTGCCCTAAGGGCCTCCTGAGCCTCGAATCTACCCCTTTGATCTATGGGGTCATTGAGCTCTGAGAATGCATTGGCCATTTCACGTCTTGTAACAAATAACTCAAAACGCTCAGTATAATCCGGATTATCCGGTTTTCTACTGGCCAGAGGTGATATTTCAACTGGGTGATCCATAATAAAGGTCGGTTGAACCAGATGGTCCTCTACATATTCCTCAAAGAATAGATTGAGAATGTCACCTTTTGTATGTCTATCTTCGTATTTAATATTATGTTCTTTGGCCAAAGCCTTAGCTGATGCTTCATCCTTAATCTGGTCAAAATCAATACCTTTATATTTCTTGACAGCTTCAACCATTGTAAGTCTCTCAAAGGGCTTAGATAAATCAATCTCATCTTCACCATATGTTATTTTAGTAGTGCCTAGTACTTTATCAGCAACAGTACGGAAAAGCTCCTCGACCAGATCCATCATACCGTAATAATCTGTATAAGCTTGATATAGTTCAAGTAGTGTAAACTCTGGATTATGCCTAACAGATAGACCTTCATTACGAAATACTCTGCCTATTTCATAGACGCGTTCTAAACCACCCACTATGAGTCTCTTAAGATATAACTCTAAGGAAATCCTAAGAAATAAATCTTGATCTAAAGCATTATGATGGGTAGTAAAGGGTCTTGCAGCTGCCCCACCTGCATTGGGTGTAAGCACTGGTGTCTCTACCTCTATAAAATCATTACTATCTAGATAATTTCTGATTTCTCTAATAATTAGAGATCTTTTAACAAATGTATCCCTTACCTCAGGATTAACAATCAGATCCACATACCTTTGACGGTATCTAGTATCAGTATCCTTAAGACCATGAAACTTCTCGGGAAGTATCTGTAGGCTTTTTGAAAGAAGAACAACATTCTTAGCTTTTATTGAAATTTCTCCCGACCTAGTTTTGAAGACCTCGCCTTCTATGCCAACTATATCGCCTATATCATATTTCTTAAACTCTGCATAAGACTCTTCACCTATATCATCTCTTCTGACATAAGCTTGAATATCGCCCTTTAAATCTCTTACATTACAAAAGGAGGCCTTACCCATAACACGCTTTGTCATTATGCGGCCTGCTATAGATACATTCACCCCTTCATATTTTTCAAAATCACCGATAATGTCCAGAGAATGGTGGGATACATTGTATTTCATTATTTGAAAAGGGTCTTTCCCCTTGTCTTGAAGCTCAGTTAGCTTATCTCTTTTTACCTTGAGTAGCTCATGTATGTCCTGTTCATTTTGCACTCTTTCATCAGCCATGTTTACCTCTCATTCTGCCGCCATCGGCGACATACAAACTGTATTATTTCTTAATTAGATTTTTGGATCTCCAGAACTTTATATTGAATAACTTCACCATGAGTCTCAACATCAACAATCTCACCTATTTTCTTCCCAAGAAGCTCTTTACCAAGTGGAGATTCGTTAGAAATCCTGCCCTTAAGACTATTGGCTTCAGTTGAACCTACGATTTTATATGACAATTCCTCTTTGTACTCCATATCATAAATCTGAACTCTGCAGCCAATATTAATTACATTGACATCCACTTCATCTTCTATGACAACTTCTGCATTCCTAAGGATTTTATCAATCTCTTCAATTCTTGATTCTACATCTCTTTGTTCATCCTTGGCTGCATCATATTCGGCATTCTCTGAAAGATCCCCATGCTCCCTTGCTTCTTTAATCTTTTGTGCTACTTCTTTTCTTTTATTAACCTTTAGATCATGAAGCTCTTTTTCTAAGCTTTGCAATCCTTCATAAGTTAATATTTTCTTTGTCTCTACCATAAACACCCTTCCTCCATGTTGCATATTACTTTTAATTCCATATGACACATTCAAAGTATTATATATCATCGATTGTTTCTTGTCAACTTTATATATTATCCTATAATTTAACATAATTCAGCAAAATATTCGCACAATTTAGACAATACTCAATGCTAATCATTCCTGCTGAAAAGTTACTTATATCTTATCTTTATAGCATATAAAATATACTAGCCTTTTATGAATATTCCATCACAATCTTAGTTCAAAAATTAAGGAATAAAAAATATCTTTAAATTCATTCTACAATTTCACATGATAATCACTGAAATCAAATGTTGCAAAATAATCCTTAGGGGTCTCACCTCTTCGAATTAGCTCTACTGAACCATCCTCCCTTAATAGCAGCTCAGCACTCCTTAATTTGCCGTTATAATTGTATCCCATTGAAAATCCATGTGCACCCGTGTCATGTATTACTATCAAATCACCTATATCAATCTTTGGTAGCATTCTATCTATAGCGAATTTATCATTGTTCTCACATAGAGCCCCGGTTATATCATATTTGTAATCAAGGGGTGCGTCCTCCTTGCCCATAACTGTTATATGGTGATAAGCTCCATACATAGCAGGCCTCATCAGATTAACTGCACTGGCATCAAGTCCTATATATTCTTTATATATATTCTTCTCATGTATGGCTGTAGCTACCAAATGTCCATATGGTCCCAGCATATACCTTCCAAGCTCGGTATAAATAGCCACATCCTCCATTCCAGCTGGAATAAGAATATCCTCAAATGCCTTTCTTACCCCTTCACCTATAGCCATTATATCATTTGGCTTTTCCTCAGGATGATAGGGTATTCCAACTCCACCTGAGAGATTGATGAATTTTATTTTGACTCCGGTTTTATTACGTAGCTCTACTGCCAACTCAAATAAGATGCCTGCTAAGGTCGGATAATATTCATTGGATATCGTATTACTTGCTAAAAATGCATGAATACCAAAATATTCTACCCCTTTATCCTTTAAGATTCTAAATCCTTCTATCAGCTGTTCTTTAGTAAAGCCATACTTGGCATCGCCTGGATTATCCATAATTCCATTGGTTGTAGTAAAGACACCACCGGGATTATATCTACAGCTTATAGTATTTGGAAGACCGGCTTCCCTTTCAAGAAATTCTATATGTGTAAAATCATCTAGATTTATAAGAGCATCCATATCTCTTGCTTTCACAAATTCCTCAGCAGGAGTAACATTTGAAGAAAACATTATATCGTCACTCTTATATTCCAGTGCTTCAGCCAACATGAGCTCGGTCAACGAAGAGCAGTCCACGCCGCAGCCCTCTTCCTTTAATATATTTAATATATAGGGGTTTGGTGTAGCTTTTACTGCAAAATATTCCTTAAAGCCCTTATTCCAAGCAAATGCCTCCTTTAATCTTCTGGCATTTTCACGGATTCCTTTCTCATCATAGATATGAAAGGGAGTCGGATATGTCTTAGTAATATCTTTTAATTTCTCTAAACCAACAAATGATTTCTTCATCCAAAACCTCCTAAAAACTTTAATCCATTATATATTATATAACGGAGGTTTTACCTCCTCAAAGCAATAATCTATTATTTTATATATAACGGAGGTTTTACCTCCACGAAACATATATCTCCCATACTACTTACAAAAGAGGTTTTATCTCTCCAAGGATAAAAGACAAAAAAGACGAATAGTCACATGACATCCGCTTATGTATACTATTTAATTCCAGGCATTTCCATTACACATTTATTAGCTTGTATTCTCCTGATTTAATGCATGATATAAAATCTTGTATACTATCTAATGGCTTTTTAAACCCCATACCATTATATCTTTTATCTAAACCATGGGAATCGGTTCCCGCAAATTCGGGCAAATTATGTTTTTTAGCATAAGCAACTGCTTTCTTATCAAAATCTTTACTATCATTACCGAGATTATATACCTCTACAGCATCGACAAATTCAGGATAAAGACGTATCTCTCTGATATAAGATCTCATTCTGAAGGGATGGGCATGTACCACATAGCCACCAGCCTCATGCACATTATAGTATTGCTCTTCAATAGACCAATTAATCATCTCAGGATGATCCTTTAACCATTCCTTATCTAGTCCATATATTAGAAACTCTGTTCCTTTATAATTAGATTCCCATCCGAAGAATACGGACAAGCCTATCTTGTCCCCTTCCTCCTTGGCATTTTCATATCCTTTACAGAATAAATCTACCCGCTTCTCCCATGAGAAATTGCTTGGGATTGCTGTATTTCCATTAAAAAAGTGATCGGTTACAATTATACCAGTGTAACCGGCTTCTTTATATGCTCTTACTTGCTCTGCTCCGGTTATAATTGAACACGCACTTGCTTCACTGGTATGCAGATGGGTTTCGTATAGATATAAGCCCATTCCTACACCTAGCCTTTCTAATCTTGCCTCTTATTAATTCAAACTATATCATCTATATCTAATCATTATATAGTTTCTGAGTATCGTTCCTATTATACATCATTTTAGTATAATTTCAAATACTTTCTGCATTTGTGACAGCTGAACAGTTTTTACGCCACCCTTTTCTTGTAAAAAAAATTCCCTAATGCGAACATACGATTGCAAAATTACTAGAAAAATACAAAGTCTTGTGTTATAATCAGTAAGAATAATCTACATATAGAATATTTGTTAAAGGGGAATATGAATTATGGAACAATATAGTGGAAGTCAAATCGTTGTTTTAGAGGGACTAGAAGCAGTCCGCAGGCGTCCCGGAATGTATATAGGAACCACAGGACCAAGAGGCCTTCATCACCTTATTTGGGAGATAATTGATAATGGAATAGATGAGCATCTGGCAGGCTTTTGTAGTCAGATAAATGTTACCATTCGAAAGGATGGCGGCATAGAGATAGTTGATAATGGGCGAGGAGTGCCCGTAGATATACATCCTATAAAGAAAATACCCACACCCCGTGTGGTCTATACTACCCTTCATGCTGGTGGTAAATTTGGCAGCAATGTATATAAGGTATCAGGTGGTCTTCACGGAGTTGGTGCATCGGTCGTTAACGCTCTTTCAAGCCATATGATAGTTGAGATAAGAAGGGATGGTAAAATATATAGGGATGAGTATAAAGATGGTGGTAACCCTATAACAGAACTGGAGAAAGGTCTCCTTCCCGTAATCGGCAAATGCAACAAATCAGACACAGGTACCAAGGTAACCTTCTACCCTGACGATACAATCTTTGAAACCGTAGATTTCAAGGCTGATGTAATCCAAAAGAAGCTAAAGGAAATATCATATCTTAATAAAAACCTTTTACTTAGTTTTAAGGACGAAATTACGGGTGTTTCAAAAAGCTTTGTCGAGGAATTCGGTATCAAAAGCTTTGTATCCTATCTCACAAGAGAAATGAACACAATACATGATGAGCCCATATACCTTGAGGGCTCTAGCGGTGATATTGAAGTAGAAATTGCATTTCAATACACCGATAATTATGTTGAGCAGATAAACTCATATTGTAACTGTATAAATGTTGTAGACGGCGGAACCTTAGTTACCGGCTTTAAGACAAGCTTAACCCGTGTAATGAACCAATATGCTAGAGAGCTAGGTGTCTTAAAGGATAAGGATGAGAACTTCGACGGAAAGGATATCCGTAACGGCATCGTTTCCATAGTGTCAATCAAGCATCCGGATCCCCAGTTTGAGGGTCAGACGAAGACAAAGCTAGGCAATACTGATGCAAAAACAGCCGTAGAGGATGTGTTTTCGCAGGAGGCACAGCGCTGGTTTGATAAGAATATAGAAGTACTAAAAACCATTCTTGATAATTCAATGACATCCTTTAATGCAAGAAAAGCCAGCGATAAGGCTAGGTCTGCAGTATTAAAGCAGCTTATTGATGTGGATACCAGAAGCAAGCTTGCTTCCTGTTCCTCTAAAAAGGCTGAAGAATGCGAATTATATATAGTAGAGGGTAATTCCGCAGGTGGTACAGTAAAAACCGCCAGAAATCGTCGTACCCAGGCTGTTCTCCCCTTAAGGGGCAAAATATTAAATGTAGAAAAGGCCTCTCTTGAGAAAATACTTGTCAATAATGAAATCAAATCAATGATTGCTAGCTTTGGATGTGGTATAGGTGAGGAATTAGATTTAGCCAAGCTTAATTACGACAAGATTATTATACTTACGGATGCAGATGTGGATGGTGCCCATATAAGCACCCTTATTCTTACATTCTTCTATCGGTTTATGCCAGAGCTGATTACAGCCGGCAAGGTTTATAAGGGTTTACCACCTTTATACAGAGTAGAATATGAAGTCACAATAAAAAATAAGAAAAAAAAGGAATCCAAATATCTCTATAATGACTTTGAATTAGAGAAATTCCGAAAGAATAGTGATTATAAGATATTGAATACACAAAGATATAAGGGCCTTGGTGAAATGGATGCACATCAGCTATGGGAAACTACTCTGGATCCCGCATCTCGGACATTAGCCAAGATAACAATTAGTGATAATATAGAAGCAGAAGAGATTACAAGTACCCTGATGGGCAGCAATGTTCCCCCCAGGCGTGCTTTCATACTAGAAGAAGCAAGATACGCTAAGCTAGATATATAAGATCCCAATCTACTTATATAGGATGAAGTGAAAGAAAACCACCGCCTATGGCGGCTGAATGGGAGGTAGCAATGAAACAACAAATACAACACGATCATATCGTACAATTGGATTTTTCTGAAGAAATGAAAACCAGCTTTCGTGACTATGCCATGAGCGTTATAGTATCCAGAGCCATACCTGATGTAAGGGATGGTCTAAAGCCCGTACAACGAAGAATCTTATTTTCCATGTTAGAGCTGGGTCTCGACCCTGCAAAGCCCCATAGAAAAAGTGCTCGTATCGTCGGTGATACCATGGGTAAATATCATCCTCATGGCGACAGCTCCATCTATGATGCACTGGTCCATATGGCCGAGGATTTTTCTCTTATGGTTCCTCTGGTTGATGGCCATGGTAACTTCGGTTCTATCGATGGGGACGGTGCTGCTGCCATGCGTTATACTGAGGCAAGGCTTTCTCTCGGTGCTATGGCTCTTCTGGATCATTTGGAAAAGGGATTAATAGATTTTGATCCTAACTTCGATGGAAGTGAAAAAGAACCTGTAGTACTTCCAGCTATGGTTCCTAATCTTTTAATTAATGGAACAACAGGTATTGCAGTAGGAATGGCGACAAATATGCCACCCCATAACCCTAATGAGGTTATTGATGGGGTCGTTGCCTATATGAATAATTCTGATATAACTACAACCGAGCTTATGAAACATATCCCAGCCCCTGATTTCCCAACCGGTGGAACAATTATTAATCTTGATGACATTGAGCAAATCTATGAAACCGGTGAAGGAAGAATAAGACTCCGTGCCAAGACAGAGATAGAGAACGGAGAATATGGTAGAAAGAATATCATTATTACAGAGATACCCTATACAATTGCGGGAAATAAGACAAAGCTTGTTGAGAGTCTAGCAAGCCTGATCAAGGATAAGGTCTTCGAAGAAATTCATGACGTAAGAGATGAATCCTCCAAAGAGGGAATACGAATTGTAATTGAGGTTAAAAAAGACAGAGACATAGATAACCTTCTAAACGGCCTCTACAAAAAGACAGTTATGGAGGACACTTGTTCAGTTAATCTACTAGCTATTAAGGATCAGCAGCCTGTAGTATTTAGCCTAAAGGGCTTAATAAGTGAATTTGTGGACTTTCAAGTGGAGATATATTCGAAGGAATACAATTATCTACTTGATAAAGCACAGAAGCGTCTAGAAATAGTTGCTGGCTTAATTAAGGCGACAGATGTTATTGACCTTATAATTGAGGTTCTTCGCGGAAGCTCCTCCGTCAAGCAGGCTAAGGACTGTCTTATAACAGGTAACATAGAGGGTATAAATTTTAAATCAGAGATATCAAAGAAGGAAGCTGCTACATTTAGCTTTACAGAAAGACAGGCAGATGCCATTCTTACCATGCAACTATCCAAATTAATCGGACTTGAAATTCTAAAGCTACATGATGAAAGTGATAGCTTAATGGATTCCATTAAGAAATACGAGAAAATACTTGGTAGCAACAAGGAATTGTATAGGGTTATAAAAGAACGCCTCTTAGAATATAAGAAGATTTTTCACTCTCATCGTAAAACCAAGCTTATTAATGCTAAATCAGTGGATTATGTGGAAGAGGTTAAGATTGAAGATATCTATGTGCTTATAGATAGGTTCGGATATGTTAAATCCCTAGATGCCGCCAGCTACTCAAGGGTATTGGAGGACAATCTCAAAGAATATAATTATATTATTCAGATGAAGAATACGGACAAGCTATGCTGTTTTACAACTGAGGGAAGCTTGTTCCAGGTGAAAGCAGAAAACATACCAAGATGTAAAATGAAGGATAGAGGCTCCCTAATTCAAACCCTATGCAAGTTAGATAAGGAAGAGGTTCTTATATACACCTCCTTTGAGCAACTATTTGAATCCCAGCTATTATTTGTTACTAAGAATGGTTTTATTAAGCAGGTATCAGGTGCTGAGTTTGAAACAAACCGCTCCCAGATTAGTGCCACCAAACTGGAGGATGGTGATCTGGTTATAGGTATAACCTTATTATCTGCCGGAGATATTCTAGCCAATAATTACAAGGTTATTATATTGACCGATAATAGCTTGTCTTTGGGCTTCCCTCTCTCGGAGGTATCAGAATTAAAAAAGACCAGTCGAGGTGTAAGAGCCATCAAGCTGGATAAGGACGATAAGGTGTGCTTTGGGTCAGCAGTGAGTCCTAGTACCGAAACCTTCATATATAATGATAAGGAATATAATGCCAAAAAGGTCCGCAATCGTAAACGGGCAGATAAAGGTCAAAAAGCGAAGCTCTAGACCGCATATTTATGATTAGTCCAAGATAAACATAGCCCTATCTTTTGTCAGGTAAGATAGGGCTTGTTTGAGGGTAATAAAAAGCATATATCAAATTATTTTCTTATCTATAAAGTCAGCAGATAGCCTGATGCTCTCTTTAGTTCTGGTAAAGTCATAATTAAAATAGGAATCCTGCTTCTCCTGATTTCCTTTCATATGAGGAAATCCAAGCCCTTTAACCAGCTCTTCCATACGAGATGCTAAATCCTCTAGTGTAAATAGAAATTCAAAAAGCTTATCCTCAAATAAATCATCCTCATTCAAATGTGCCCTCTCCAGCTGATATGACAATTCGACAATTACATCCCCACCTATAGTCGCCATCATTCTTCTAAGGGTCTGTGTTATCATTCTTAGGCCTTCGTACTCGCTTGTCTCAGCCATATCCTTAAGAAGGGGTAGCTTTGATCTGATACTTTTAAACGTAGATAATAATGCCTTCGAATAATTATCCATATTACAAAGGTAATAATTATATCCAGACACAAAATCGATTTCAGGTAAAGGTTCAAATAAATTTCTTATCATATGTTCTCTCACACTACTCACTCCAACTATCAATAACAAATACATCAAAACACCATATATTGTAATTGTATAGTATCATAATACCACTATATGGTATATTTGTAAATATATATTTTAATAAATGAGTATTTTTACCTATAAAAGTAATTACATCCTAACGACAATAAATTACAAACTTTTTAAAATATATATCAATTAACTTAAGAATCAAAATAGAATATCAATTACATAAATATACTATAAGTAAATAAGCAATAATTATCAGTAATAATTAGCAAAAATACATAGTACATAAACCAAGTCCTTGCCATTTATATTTAAATAGTGTATTATTAATCATAATTTTCGGTGAGTTACTAAGAGTATAAGGTATGATAAAGCTTGCCTATATCCTACAAACACTTATTTATATATACAAATTATACAAATCAGGAGGTTTTATAGTGGAAAAAGAGATAATCATAATTATCGATTTTGGTGGACAGTACGCACAACTCATAGCCAGGTTAATCAGACAGCATAATGTGTATTGCGAGGTAATACCCTATTATACTGAATTGGATAAAATCAAGGCCATGGCTCCCAAGGGATTTATATTCACCGGTGGGAATTCAGAATTGAGCGAAAGCGAGAACAGCACATGTGTTTCAAAGATAAATTCTTTGGGACTTCCTATCCTTGCTATAGACTATAGTGGTCAGCTTGTTAACTCTTCCACTACTATAGTCAATATAGAAGACCCCAAAAGTAACTTATTTGGACAGAACGATGATTCTACAGAGAGTACACAAGTAGGCATCGAGACTCTAAAAGACTTCCTATATAAAACATGTGAATGTAGTGGCAGCTGGAATATGATATCCTTTGTAGAGAAATCTATCCAGCAGCTAAAGGAGAAAATCGGTGACCAGAAGGTTCTTTGTGCTTTATCAGGTGGGGTTGACTCCTCTGTAGCAGCAGTTATGATAAGCAAGGCTGTTGGAAAGCAGCTGACCTGTATTTTTGTAGATCACGGACTACTTAGAAAGAACGAAGGGGATGAGGTTGAAGAGATCTTCACCAAGCAATTCGACCTAAACTTAATTCGTGTAAATGCACAGGAGCGCTTCTATAATAAGCTTGCTGGTGTTACAGACCCCGAAAGAAAAAGAAAGATAATTGGCGAGGAATTTATCCGTGTATTTGAAGAAGAAGCAAAGAAAATCGGAAGGGTGGATTACCTAGTCCAAGGAACAATCTATCCTGATATAATAGAAAGCGGATTTGGCAATTCCAAGATGATAAAGAGCCACCATAATGTGGGCGGGCTTCCCGATTATGTCGACTTCAAAGAAATCATAGAGCCCCTAAGAGATCTATTCAAGGATGAGGTAAGAAAAGCCGGCCTTGTGCTGGGTATCCCTGAAAAACTCGTAAACCGTCAGCCATTTCCCGGACCAGGTCTCGGTGTTCGTATTATCGGTGACATCACTGCCGATAAGGTTAAGATACTTCAAGAAGCTGACTATATCTACCGTGATGAGATAGCAAAAGCAGGACTCGACAAACAAATCAGCCAATACTTCGCCGTACTCACCAATCTTAAAAGTGTTGGTGTTAAGAATAACGAAAGAACCTATGACTATACGGTAGCACTTCGCGCTGTAGCAACCTCTGACTTTATGACAGCAGATTACGTAGAGATTCCTTGGGACGTCCTAGGCAAAATCTCAAAGCGAATTGTCAACGAGGTGGATCACGTGAATAGGATCTGCTATGATATTACAGGCAAACCTCCCGCAACAATAGAGTGGGAATAGTTAAAGAGAAGCATCTTTAACTTTAAAAGTTTGCTCCTGCGTC
>CAZODB010000058.1:8384-11500 GCA_964578425.1 uncultured Herbinix sp. | reverse complement strand
ATGATGAGATGATTTGGGCTAAGGAAGAAACCCTACCAAGACAGGAAATGGAAGAAATACAATTTACCAGACTTAAGGAAACTTTAAGGCGTATATATGATAAGGTGCCTGCATATCGTAATAAAATGAATGCAGTGGGGATTAACTGTGAAGATATTAAATCTCTTGATGATCTGAGTAAGCTTCCATTTACAGTGAAGAAGGATATGAGAGATAATTATCCTTTTGGAATGTTTACTGTACCAAAAAAGGAGTTAGTTCGTATTCATGCCTCCTCAGGTACCACAGGTAAACCAACCGTAGTAGGATATACAAGAAAAGATATGGCAATGTGGACAGAGTGTGTATCTAGAATTGCCTGTATGGGTGGGGCTTCATCAGATGATGTTGCTCAGATTAGCTTTGGGTATGGAATGTTTACCGGAGCATTAGGTCTCCATTATGGTTTGGAGAATATAGGAGCTAGCGTAGTGCCGGTTTCTTCGGGAAATACCCAGAAACAGATTTTATTCATGAAGGATTTTGAAGCTACTCTTCTAGTTGCCACACCCTCATATGCATTACATATAGCCGAGGTGGCTAAGGATCTGGGATTAGATCCATCTAAAGATTTGGATATAAAAATCGGCCTCTTTGGTGGTGAGGGAATGACTGAGCCTATGCGAGCTGAAATGTACAAGCTTTGGGGTAGCGATATGAAGGCAACTCAGAATTACGGAATGAGTGAGCTGGTCGGTCCTGGGGTATCAGGAGAATGCTTAGAGCTTTGTGGAATGCATATTAACGAGGACCATTTTATCCCAGAGATAATCAATCCTGACACAGGAGAAGTATTACCTCACGGAGAAAAAGGAGAGCTTGTAGTTTCTTGTATTACTAAGGAGGCTCTTCCCTTAATTCGTTATCGTACAGGAGACATCACAAGACTTTTTTACGAGCCATGCAAATGTGGTAGGACCTTGGTTAGGATGGAGAACATATCAGGCAGATCCGATGATATGCTAGTAATCCGAGGTGTCAATGTATTTCCCAGTCAGATAGAAGAAGTGCTTCTTAATGTTAACGAGATCGGTGCCCATTATGAAATTCTTGTTGAGAGAAATAATTATCTTGATACTATTGAGATAAAAGTAGAGCTGGCTGACGAAGAATTACTTGATTCCTATGCCAAGCTAGGTGAGTTAGAAAAGAATATTAAATTTAGCCTAAGGACTGTACTTGGGCTTGATGCTGTGATAAAATTAGTAGCACCAAGAAGTCTAAAAAGATTTGAGGGTAAGGCCAGAAGGGTTACAGATTTACGATAAAGATTATGAATTGAGTGTTCAAATGAGCTTGAATGATGAAAGGGGTACACAAGTGACAGAAAAAGTATTAATGCTAGGGAATGAAGCATTTGCACGTGGTGCATATGAAGCAGGATGTAAGGTATCTGCAGCATATCCAGGTACACCTAGTACAGAAATCAGTGAGAATATTATTAAATATAAAGAAATATATTCCGAATGGTCACCTAATGAGAAGGTGGCTATGGAAGTGGCTATAGGAGCATCTATAATAGGTGTTAGAGCATTGGCTTCTATGAAGCATGTTGGGCTAAACGTAGCAGCAGATCCACTTTTTACAGCTTCATACATCGGTGTAAACGGGGGCTTAGTGGCAATAATCGCCGATGATCCGGGCCTATATAGCTCACAGAACGAGCAGGATACCAGAGCGGTAGCAAGAGCTGCTAAAATACCTGTATTAGAACCCTCAGACAGTGCTGAGGCAAAGGATTTTGTTAAATTTGCATATGAATTAAGCGAGAATTATGATACACCGGTTATTGTAAGAACCACAACAAGGCTTTCCCATTCCCAGGGAATGGTAGAGCTGAATGACAGAATTAATATAGAGGATAAACCCTATGTAAGAAATGCAGCTAAAAATGTTATGATGCCTGGTAATGCCAAGGGGCGCCATCTTATAGTTGAAAGCAGGGAAAAGGCTCTTATTATTGATGGATGTGATTTTCCTATAAATACTGTGGAGTATAAGGATAAGAGAATCGGAGTTATAACCTCAGGGATACCCTATCAATATGTCAAGGAAGCGCTTCCCGAGGCTTCTGTCTTAAAGCTTGGAATTGTTAATCCCCTTCCAAGAAAGCTTATCGAAGACTTTGCTTCAAAGGTGGATACACTCTATGTGATAGAAGAGCTGGATCCTATTATTGAGGAGCAAGTAAAATCCTGGGGAATAAAGGCTATCGGCAAGGATATTCTGACTGTACAGGGAGAATACTCTGCTAATATGCTTAAAAAAGCCATTAAGGGTGAGGAAATATCCATACTACCGGTAGCTGATATACCAAATCGGCCTCCTATTTTATGTCCTGGATGTCCCCATAGAAGTGTATATACTATATTAAAGAGACTGAAAATTCGTGCAGCTGGAGATATTGGTTGCTATACCTTAGGAGCTGTAGCACCTTTAAGTGTTGTAGATACCACCATATGTATGGGAGCAAGTATTTCATCCCTTCATGGTATGGAGAAGGCGAAAGGAAAGGAATATATCAAGGATTGGGTTGCTGTTATTGGGGATGGCACATTCCTACATACAGGTATTAATTCACTTATGAACATGGTATATAATAAAGGTACAGGAACCGTCCTGATACTGGACAATTCCACAACGGGAATGACAGGACACCAAGATCATGCAGCTACAGGAAAGACCCTGATGGGCGAAGCAACATATTCTGTAGATTTAGAGAAGTTGTGTAAAGCAGTAGGGGTTCAGCATGTTCATATTATAGATGCCTTTGATACTAAAAAGCTTGAAAAGACAATAAAGGAAGCCGTGGCAATGGATGAAATTGCAGTTATAATAGCACAGGCTCCTTGTGCCTTGCTTGATAAATCACCTGTATCTAAGCAATATGCTATAGAGCAGGATAAATGTAAAAAATGCGGACTTTGTATGAAGCCCGGATGCCCAGCTATAACTAAGAAGGATAACGGGGATATTGTTATTAATGATACCATGTGTAACGGTTGTGGACTGTGCGTGGAATTATGCAAATTTGGTGCAATCAAGAGTATAAAGCGTTAAGGAAGTGTAAGGTTGAA
>CAZODB010000058.1:0-8284 GCA_964578425.1 uncultured Herbinix sp. | reverse complement strand
CTCAGCACAAATTTAGATGCACAAAAAACATGTGCAGAAATGAGGTGTAAATATGGAGACAAAAAATATAATGATAGTAGGAGTAGGTGGGCAGGGAACCTTGCTTACCAGCAGAATTCTTGGGGGTCTCACCATTGAGGCCGGCTATGATGTTAAGCTTTCAGAGGTGCATGGTATGGCACAGCGTGGGGGAAGCGTAGTAACATTTGTTAGATACGGTGAAAAGGTATATGAGCCCATAATTGAGGAAGGTCAGGCAGATCTACTTATTGCCTTTGAAAAGCTAGAAGCCTTAAGGTATGTACATTTTCTAAGGAAGAGTGGAGCTATCGTAATTAATGATCAACAAATAGATCCTATGCCTGTGGTTATAGGTGCTGCAAAATATCCGCAAAACATCCTTGAAGAGATTTCAAGCAACCACAGAGTATATAAGGTAGATGCTATGGAAGAGGCAAAAAAGCTGGGTAATAGCAGAGTATTTAATGTAATCGTACTTGGTATCGCTGCTCAGCATATGGAGTTTTCTAAGGAGGACTGGTTGTCGGTGATTGAGAAAACCGTTCCTGCAAAGACTATTGATATAAATAAAAAAGCATTTGAATTGGGTTATAATTTAAAATAGAGCTATGAAAGATAAAAATTACTTGTGAGGCATAGTATGTAGGAAAAAGGGAGGTTATTAGATGATTCGACAGCTATCAATATTTATACAAAATGAGATAGGAAGCGTTGCGGGAGTGACGTCCGTGCTTAAAAATAATAATATTAATTTAAGGGCGATTGCTTCCTTTGACACACCGCAGTTTGCTATTCTAAGAATTGTTGTTGATAAGCCTGAGAAAGCAAAAACACTGCTTATAAACAGTGGTTTTGCAGTCACGGTGTCAGAGGCGATAGCAGTTGAGCTGGAGGATAAGCCCGGAGTATTACATGATTTACTACAGGTTATAGCAGATGCAGGTTTTGGAGTAAATTATATCTATTCCATAGTATTTCGCAACGGTAAGGTACCTTTGCTTATACTGAATACTGATAATCTGGAAAAAACTAAAGAGGTATTGATAGAAAACGGATATTCAGTTGCTGAGCAGGAGGATGTTATACTATGATTTGGAATGAAACAAAGGAATGCATGAGCAGGGATGAAATCCATAATATGCAAAGTGCCAGGCTAAAAAAAACTGTAAGCCGTGTCTACCATAAGGTAGAGTTCTATCGCAAAAAGATGCAGCAGCTAGGTTTGGAGCCCAGTGATATAAAAGGAATGGAGGATTTGCATAAGCTTCCATATACAACCAAGGAGGATTTGAGAGATAATTACCCCTTTGGTTTGTTTGCAGTTCCTCAGTCTGAGGTTATACGTGTTCACGCATCCTCTGGTACTACGGGTAAGGCTACCGTAGTAGGTTATACCAGAAGAGATATAGAGATTTGGCAGGAATGTGTAACAAGGGTGCTAGCGATGGCTGGAATAGGGGCAAATGATAATATTCAAGTAGCATACGGATATGGACTCTTTACGGGAGGATTAGGTCTTCATTATGGTGCTGAGAATCTTGGAGCAACTGTAATACCTATGTCTACAGGAAATACCAATAGGCTGATTACTATGATGGAGGATTTTGAAGCGACTGCTATAGCATGTACACCCTCATATCTTTTGCATATAGCAGAGACCCTTGAGGAGGCTGGAAAAATTGATAAAATTAAGCTTAAAGCAGCTATCTGTGGAGCGGAACCATGGACTGAGAATATGCGCAGGGAAATCGAAGCAAAGCTTAACATAAAAGCATATGATATCTATGGACTTAGTGAAATACTTGGACCTGGAGTGGCCGCGGACTGTGATGCTCATGCTGGACTTCATGTATATGAGGATCATTTTGTACCTGAGGTTATAAACCCTGAGACACTTGAGCTGTGCAAGGAAGGTGAGATTGGCGAACTGGTATTTACTACTATAACTAAGGAAGCATTGCCCTTGTTCCGCTATAGGACAAAGGACCTTACCAGTATCACTTATGAGCCATGTGAGTGTGGAAGGACGCTTGCTAGAATATCAAGATTCAAAGGACGTTCCGATGATATGCTTATTATACGTGGTGTCAATGTATTTCCGTCCCAGGTCGAAGCTGCACTACTTGAAATGGGTGAAACAAGGCCTCATTATATACTTATAGTAGACAGAATCAACAATCTTGATGTGTTGGAAATCCAGGTGGAGGTTGAAGAGCGCTTTTTCTCAGATGAGATTAGAGAGCTGGAGAGCCTGACTAAGAAAATTGCCCATGTACTACAGACAGCTCTGGGACTTGCGGTCAAGGTTACCTTGGTCGAACCCAAGACTATCGCTAGAAGTGAAGGAAAGGCAAAGCGTGTTATCGACAAGAGAAAGCTGATATAGAAGTACTGGTCTTTTGTTAGTGTAACAATGTGGTTTTAAAGGAGGGGTAATATGCTAATAAAACAGCTATCGGTATTTGTTGAGAATAAGGAAGGAAGATTAGAAGGAGTTACTCAGGTATTAATGGAACATAATATTAATATTGCATCCTTTAGTCTTGCGGATACAGCAGAATACGGCATGCTTAGAATGATTGTATCTGACCCTGACGAGGGGAAACGGGTTCTAAAGGAAGAAGGCTTCTCTGCTAAGCTTACAGATGTTATTGCAGTTAAGATTTCACAAAGACCCGGAACTCTACATAAGATACTAAAGGTACTGCTTGAAGCCGGTTTAAGCGTGGAATATATGTATACCCTAGCAACATCAGGTGAAGATACATCAATAATAATGAAGATATCTGATATAATTAAAGCACTAGATACTCTAAAGCAATTTGGATATCTGGTGTGTACAGCTAAAGAAGCATATGAAGTAAATAATAATTCAAGTGAATCCCTAAGTTAGAAAGCTGGGATCTAGAGTAAAAATTAAATTATCAAGAAATTAAAATTATAAAAAAACAATATTGTACTTGTTTTAAGAAATCAATATTGTTAATAAATAATGTTTGACACCGCCGTAAAAGAGTGCTATGATAAGTGTGTTGCCGAATAATCGGCAACTAAATCAATTATTTTTTGGAGGAATTTATAACATGAACAAAGGTACAGTAAAATGGTTTAACAATCAAAAGGGCTTTGGTTTTATCTCTGATGAGCAGGGTAACGATGTATTCGTTCACTATTCAGGTCTTAGCATGGAAGGCTTCAAATCTTTAGAAGAAGGCCAAGAAGTTGAGTTTGAAGTAGTTCAGGGAGCCAAGGGTCCACAGGCAACTAATGTAGTAAGAGTTTAATCAAGATTGGGTTTACAATGTACCTTTTTATAAACTATAAATAAGTTTTAAAAATTGGATATATTGTTAATAAACAACGAATTTGATTGAGAAAATCCTTAAGGTTTATCCTTAAGGATTTTTTTATGCTGTGCTGTACCTGATGTGCTGTACCAGGTACCGTACCGGGTACAGTTTTGTGATTGCTGTACCGGTGCTGTACCCGGTACAGTTTTTATTTATTTTGACATAAAACCAGGCTCTTTTTTATTTGCCCACTCTAGAAAATTAAAAAGTGGTTTAAAAAGTATCAATGCTATAGCATAGTTACTGATACAGTGTATTACGTCGAAGGGAATCCCGCTAATAATACCCGATACTGCCATGGGGACTCCTCCGATAAAAAGGTATGGGATTGAACAAAGTGCACCAAAGCACAGTCCAAATGTACCGGATAGTATTGCCCAGAAGAAGGGAGAACGCTTATTCCTAAATAACATGGTAATCAGCATTAATATAGTCCATACATATAGATAGTTAATCCACCATATGCCAAACCCATAGATAAGGCCCTCAGCTATAACAAAAACATAGATGACATATAGGGTTTTCCATCCATATATTATTGTAGATAATATAATTAGCAAGGATACAAGCTCTATATTTGGCAGGAATGAAAGACCTACCTGCAGGCTTATAATAATTGCCGACATTATTCCTATAATTACCATGTCCTTAGTACGCATATATAATCACATCCTTAATAGCCTACCATAAGTGTCAGCTCGTATTGATCCTTATCCTGTATATTAATATCATTTACACCATACATTGAAAATTCACCATTCTTGGACAGGCTCCACCATTCCTCTTTGCTTGAATCGATTTCTCTGCCGTTTACCTCAGTTATAAGAAGTCCGTACACATCTTCTTTACCTTTGATTAGATTTTTTTCATCTAGTGCCTCCCGTAGTGTCTCAGCGTCCGTGGCTAAGGTAAATTCCTGCATCTCTTCATCGGGAATTATAACCTGAATTACTATTCTCTTGTTTCCCTCAGTAGCTGTATCCTTTTTGATAAAGAATAAGTATAATAGCAAAGTAGCTACAGCAAATAAAGCTATTGTCCCTAGTATTGTTCCTAAAATATGTTTTTTTTCTTTCATTATAAGCCCCTTTCTATTCATATAGCAAATTAGGTGATTACGAAACTCATGAAAACCCTTGTTTCTTGTGCTCTTTACTGATTTTATTGGAACAAAGGGTATAAAAAAGCCTTTCCCCACAAATAGGAAAGGACAATAAAGAAAGCCTCTTTATTGTACCTTTGTCCATGACTCGTGGAACTATGGGTACAGATTTTAAGCAGGTATTCTGACTTATGGATCAAAGCATTAGCTCTAGCCTTCCCAGATTTAAGATGATGTAGATATTCTATATACATCAATTCTATCCAGTGGCAAATATACTGATTATACTTAGAGCAAGCTCCCCATTTACAGCGGCGAGACCGTACAGGCATTGCACCTGTTTCCCTTTTAATTCCAAAGACTATGTATTATAGCTTCGAAACACTTAAAATCATTACTTATGACAATCCTAATAACCTACTTCAAAGGAAGTATATATTGAGAATTGACAATATATTGTAGTTAGAACAGAGATGATTACTATATATTGTTTTTAGAGTATACAATAGGCAGATGCTCTTGTCAACAAGAGTATTTATTATATTATGAATTTGTTATGGATCATTTGTTATGGATGTTATGGATGTTATGGAATTGTGAGAATTACTATGTTAAATAAGGCAATAATACTAGGTAATATATCATAGGATGAATATTGGATTATTAAAACAATTGTGTTATACTGTTGAAGAATAAGAAGAATAATCCAAGAAAAAAGGAGACAGTAAATGAAAATCACACAAAAACCATATGGTACAACAAAGGGTGGAGAAGATGCTACTCTTTATACTATTACAAATAGCAATGGTATGAAGATATCATTTACAGACTTTGGAGCCAATATCGTAAGTATAGTAGTCCCAGATAGAGAAGGAAATTTTGCAGATGTGGCATTAGGCTATAGTAATATCAAGGGCTATGAGAACAATGGTGTAGGATTTGGTTCATTTATAGGAAGAAGTGCCAATCGTATCCAAGGAGCCAGTTTTGAATTGAATGGGAAGGTATATAATCTGCAAAAGAATGAAGGTGACAATAACCTTCATGGAGGAACACCAGCATACAATATGGTTATGTACGAGGCAGAAGTATATAAGGAAGAGGATATGATTAGCCTTGAATTCTCAAGATTAAGTCCTGATTTGGAACAGGGTTTTCCGGGTAACTTAGATATAACCGTAACCTATAGTCTTACTGAGAATAATGAATTGGTTATTGAATATTATGCAGTTTCGGACAAGGACACTGTAGTTAACCTGACCAATCACTCATATTTTAATCTTTCTGGTCATAATAGTGGAAGTGTATTAGATCATAAGGTATGGATAAAATCAGACCAGTTTACACCCACGGCTGATGATTTGATTCCTACAGGTGAATTAAGAGATGTAGAGGGTACCCCTATGGACTTTCGTACTTTAAAGAGAATCGGAGATGATATAGGTGACGATTATGAGCCTCTTATTCAGGCAGGGGGATATGACCATAATTATGCACTAAATATTAGTGGTGATGAGGTTGAGAAGGTGGCAGAGTTTGTTGATGAAACTAGCGGAAGGGTTATGGAGGTATTCACCGATAAGCCGGGTCTTCAGTTTTATACCAGTAATATGTTATCATCGGTTGAAAACGGCAAAGACCAAGCAACCTATGGTAAACAAGCCGGAGCATGCTTTGAGACGCAGTTTTATCCAAATGCATGCAATACAAAAGGATTTCCAAGCAGTGTATTAAAAGCTGGACAGGAATATGAGTTTGTTACAATCTATAAGTTTCTATGTAAATGATAAAATATAAAAATATAAAGAAGTGGCTGTTTCAAGGTAACCTCCTAAATGTTATTTTGAAACAGCCACTTCTTGGGTAAGTTCTACTAAATATTATTTTTATTACTAATAGTATGGTAGAAAATCATGTCATTACACTATCTTGTACCATAAATACGATCTCCCGCATCGCCTAAGCCCGGAAGTATATAACCGTTTTCATTTAATCTCTCATCCATGTTACCAACATAGATATTAACATCAGGATGAGCTTTTTTTAACCGTTCCACACCTTCGGGGGCTGCAATTAAGCATAAGAAGTGAATTTTTGAGATTCCACGTTTTTTTAATAGATCAATAGCTGCGACTGCTGATCCACCTGTTGCTAGCATAGGATCCACTACATAGATTTCGCGATCCGCTGCGTCAGATGGAAGCTTACAGAAGTATTCGACTGGTTGCAAGGTTTCTTCATTTCTATATAAACCTATATGTCCTACCTTAGCATTTGGGATTAGGTTAAGAATTCCGTCGGCCATATGAAGTCCTGCTCTAAGAATTGGCACAATACAAAGCTTTTTGCCTTCAATTTCTTTTGCAATAGTTTTTGTAAGAGGTGTTTCAACCTCAATATCAGCAAGAGGAAGATTTCTAGTTGCTTCATAACAAATCAGCATTGCAACTTCAGTTACTAAATCCCTAAATTCCTTTGTTGATGTAGCTTTTCGTCTCATAATACCAAGCTTATGTTGTATTAGTGGGTGGTCCATAATTATTACTTCTGACATTATATATACCTCCTGATTATAGAATAAGTACGGAATGAAAAAGACTAGCTAAAACTCCTAAATTTTATTATAGCAAAAAATACGACTTTATAAAAGGTTTATTTTGATATTAACCATATAAAAATGTACCAATATGTATAGTAGACAGATATATGGCAAAACAAGGTATGTATTTGACATAAAAGTAAAAAAATAGAACCGTACTTTCTTGTACAGTTCTATGGGTTTTAAAAAGAGGAGAAGCCCGGTAGAGGGGGGAGGGTAGCTGCCGGGCTTATTTTATGAAAAAAATTGTCTAGTAAGCTAATTAAATAATGAGATAACTCTTTAACAACTTTGTTTATAAACTTATTATAGATGCCAAATATGATGTTTGTGTGGATAGATTATGAACAAATTGTTAATATTTTTGTCTTTTTTAATACAGGAGAAAATAACCTCTATGTATGTACATAAAATTTTAGATATTTTGTAGGATATTTTTTAGAAAAGGAAATAAAAAGCTGAAGATTATAAATAAGTGGCTTTTTAGTGCTAACAACATATTATATATTGAAAAAGTTGTAGGATTATGTTGTCGAAATTGATATAATTCATTTATTAGGAAGATGATACATCAATTACAGAGTTTTATTTATTGTCCTATGTGAATAATAGTAGTAACAAACATTTGATTTATTTATAAATTAATTCGAAATAAAAGACCATTTATTTTAAGGAGCAGGTGGTTATATGGCAAATGTATTTAAAAAATTAATTAGAAAGGAATTAGGTGAAATTAATTATCATCGTTATTCCTCATTTATCAAAAAGAATATAGACAGTAAGGTGAGTGAAAGTCAAATTATATATAATGATATGTATGAAAAGCTCAGATCCAGAGATCTTAAGGCTATCTCCAAGATGCATAACAGGCTTAATGATACTATGATATTAGCCTTTCGAATTAGCAAGAATTTCGTATTTGCGTTTTTATTTTATATACTAGCATTAGTATATCTGATATTTCGAGAAATGAGTCCGGAGATCACAGCAATATCATTGATTCTAATTAGCATTTGCTTTGCCTATAAATTTTGTGAGTTTATATCAAATAAATTTTGTTATATAGATGCTCAGATTGTTCTTGTATATAAAGCGGTTCTGGATAGAATTATTCTTAATGAACGAAAAAGTATGAAGCAAAAATAGTGATTTGAAACATATTGTCCCAATATATTGACATTATATTTGTATCTTGTTATAATTTGGATGAAT
>CAZODB010000057.1:0-11529 GCA_964578425.1 uncultured Herbinix sp. | reverse complement strand
TTGGACGAAGCAAATTATATTACTGAATACAATCTGGATGTAGACATATTGATTAGGAATGAGATTATAGTCGGTTTACCTATGAGACTCTTATGCAGTGATGAATGCAAGGGAATATGCATGCATTGTGGAACAAATCTGAATGAGGTCTCCTGTGACTGTGATAACACTATATTAGATCCCCGAATGTCAGCAATCCGAGATATCTTCAATAATTTTAAGGAGGTGTGACTATGTCTATATGTCCAAAGAATAAGTCATCAAAAGGTAGAAGAGACAGGCGTAGAGCTAATTGGAAAATGACTGCTCCCAATCTTGTTAAGTGCAGCAAATGTGAAGAACTTATGGTTCCTCATAGAGTATGTAAGGCTTGCGGATCTTACAACAAAAAGGAGATACTTCCTACAGAATAATAGCTAGCCGTAGAAATTATGTAAATTATACGATTACATTATGAGCTTGTGGTACATATCACAGGCTCTTTTGTTATATAATAGGAAAGTGCGTCCTATTATATAAAAAACGCTCCGCATTGCGAACTTTGTTCGCTTTAGGATGCGCACTCACGCGCTTTGTATATTGCCAGCAAAGCTGGCCGCGTTCGGCGCGAGAGTTTCGCAAGCGAAACTCTTTCTTGTATAATAAGTGTGGTTTTGACATGCTTTGTTAAAATGTGGTTGATAGATTCGAAATATTGTTATAGAATATCCATGTATTTACTACTAGAGAATTGTTTAGGAGAAAGATTATGAAGGAACTATTAACAAAAAGAAAAGGTAAGTTTATTCAATATTTATTTGCAACCTTTATGTTTATAATAAGCCACTTCGCTGAAATAGGGGTATTCGCTTTGATATTCGGAGCTATTGAAAAGGGTGATTTACAATATTTCAAGAAGGTTGCCATTATAACAATTGCATACATAATATACTCACCATTTAATTACCTTATTTCAAGGCTACTGCGTATTCGATATATGAGGGATACTATTTTGGATGTCCGTAAGCTGGCATTTGACAAAATCATCAACATGCCCTTTAAGCAGTTTTCGCAAAAGTCTAAGGAGGTATATATCTCAAACCTGATAAATGATGTAAATAATTTTGAGAATAAATTCTTTATAAATCTACTTAATTATCTTATCAATATTGGAATGTATGGTATATCATTAATTTTTCTTATTGCGATTGATTTTAAGCTGGCACTTAGTATGTTCTTGTTTTCGGTTATATTGTTTCTCCTGGCAAGACTATTTACTAAGAAAACCACTGCGCTTGAGAAGGATATATCAAGCACTAGCGAATCATTTACAACCGATTTATCAAATACCTTTAATGGACTGGAAATTCTTAAGCTAAATAATATCGAGAAAAGCTTTCTGAAGAAAAGTGTCCGAACCATAAATCGATTGGAAAAAAGAAAATATATGTCAAATGTATTCAATCATCTCCAAAGGGATGTTATATACATCCTGGTCTTTGTAGTATCGGTATTGGTACTGATATATCTGGGCTATGAGCTACAAAATGGTATGAATCTTACGGAGGCTACCTTTGTATTTATGCTTAGTAACTCTATAAATAATTATCTAATAAGTGCATTTCCCAATTGGAATCAGGTTAAGGCTTCTGTCTCTATCTATGAAAAAATAGCAAAGCCTGAGGCGACATCCGTTAAGGTTGGTATGGGTACAAAGGATTTTAAATTTGAGGATAGGATAGAAGTAGCGAATGTGAGTTTTTCGTTCGATAAGAAACGGATATTGAATAATGCAACCTTTACTATTGAAAAAGGAAAAAAATATCTTATCAAGGGTGTAAGTGGAGCAGGTAAGACAACCTTACTGAATCTTCTTGCTATGATACATGATGATTTTGAAGGAAAAATCACAGTGGATGGTGAAGACTACCGTGATATATCAGAGAAATCCTTTCATGATAAGGTTGCCTTTATATACCAGGATGTATTCTTATTTGAGGATACAATTATGAATAACATCACTCTCTATAAGGATATATCAGATGAGCAGGTGAACTATGCTGTAAAAGTAAGCGGGCTAGAGCCATTCTTGGAGGAGAAACCGGGAGGTATAGAAGAAAGACTTACAGAGAACGGTAAGAATCTGTCAGGAGGACAGAGACAGAGAATATCCATAGCCAGAGCCATAGCAAAGAATGCTGAGATTTTGTTTGTAGATGAGGGCACCTCCAGTCTTAACGAAGAGCTGGGAAGGGATATTGAGAATACATTTCTGGAGCTAGACAACACGGTGATAGCCATTAGCCATAGATATTATGAGGGAATTACAGAAAATTATGATTATGTAATTGAGCTAAAGAACGGTTCGGTTCATAGATTTCCTGCCAAGGAATATTTTGAAGAGGTGATCACATGGTAAAAAAATATTTTAAAATAATTCCATACCTCATATTGGCATTAATAGTCACAGGTATCAATGCCTTCTTGGATGGTCTTGTGAATATTCGTATTACCAAGATGCTGGATCTGGCTATAGGCGGTAGGATGGATGATATGAAGCATATGATTCCACAGATGCTTATCTTGGCTATAACATTGGTTCCAATGGGGATTTTGGTAGGCGTAACCAGTAGCTTTTATAGAAGAAAGGCAAACGTTGCATTAAAAAAGTATTATATGAACAAAATATTTGCCAAGAATATAGCTGAATTTCAAAAGGAGAATAATGCCATATATTTATCCTCTATGACAAATGATTTTAACACCCTAGAGATGAATCTAATCAGCGGAATTTTTAGTGTCTTTGAGGGACTTATGACCTTTATAGTTGGTATTTGGCTTCTTTCTACTGTTGATCCAAGGATGCTTATATTTGCTTTTACTCTTATAGTTATAAATTTACTTTTATCCATATTAACCTCAAAGCCAACTAAGAGGGCTAATAAGGAAAGAAGTGATATGTTTGACAGCTACACCTCCTATATAAAGGAAATTCTTTCTGCCTTTCATATTGTAAAGAACTACAATCTTCAAGAAAGAGTAACAGCTGATTATACTAAAAAAAGCGAGGAAATTCAACAAAAGGGATTTATCATAGAGAAAATATTATCCTATATATTCAGCTCACAGCACCTATTAATGGGAGGTTCTATGCTTGGGATTATTTTAGTGACAGGATATTTTGCCTTAACAGGTAGTGTTACTACCGGCGGATTATTACTGATTATAACTGGTATTCAGAAGATGAGCTGGCCCTTATTCAATATAAGTGAGAACATCCCCAAGATATTTACGTCAGGGGACTTGATACGTAAGATGGAAAAGGCCTTAGAGAATTCTGATACTTATGTAGAGACTGTGGACCTGCATGAGTTTAAGGATGAGATAGTATTTTCTGATGTAGAATTTAGCTATGAGGACTCCGAGCAGCTTATATTATCAGATATTAATTTGAAGATTAAAAAGAACGGTAAGTATCTTATAGTAGGTCCCAGTGGGGGAGGAAAATCAACTCTTCTTAAGCTCTTTAGAAAATACTTCAATCCTTCAGAAGGTGTGATTATGATAGATGGCCATAATCTTAAGGATGTTAAACGAGACCAATATTATAAGCTGATAGGAAATATTGAGCAGCAGGTATTCTTATTTGAGGATACTGTACGCAACAATCTTACACTTTATAAAGAATATAGCGAAGAGGAGATTGAGAAGGCCATACATGATTCTGGATTGAGTGAATTCGTCAATCAGCTAGCAGATGGTCTTGATACGATAATCTATGATAATGGTAAGAACATCTCAGGCGGTGAAAGGAGCAGGCTGGTCATAGCTCGAGCATTACTTAGTAAAACTGGTATACTTCTTATGGACGAGGCCTTTGCATCCCTTGATATGGAGCGGGCTAGAGAGATAGAAAAGACTATACTAAGCCTTAAGGACATGACTGTCATTAATGTAAGCCATGTTATATTTAATGACACAAAGAGTCTTTATGATAGGGTTCTAACGGTCAAGAAGACTATCTATTAGCAAACAAATTGGGGCAGCTACATAATCGTAGATAAATCCGATTACAAGAAAGCAAATAAAGACATCATCGCTTATATTTGAGTCCTATTTGATTTTTAGGATATAGCTAAGGATATGCTCTATATAATCAGTTAGGGTATCCTCTTCAAGTAGGAAGTCGGTGTGTATCTCTACAAATGTAATTTTGTCACGATACTCTTTTTTGAAGGCTGGTGAACTAAGGGGATAAAATTGAGGAGCAAAAAGACCCTGCTTCTTAGTATAGCAGTTAGAGGGCTTAGCTTTTACTCGATAATCCTTGTCTACATATATGGCAAGGCTTTTATGGATCGCTCTATCCTCATGGGGAAGATAGTAATAGTCCCTATAATTATCATAGAAAAACTTTAACTCGCCATCATAGATATCTATAGTGATTAAGGCAGAGTTCCCATATGCGTTAATGTATATGAAATCATTACCAAAGCTGATTCTTACCGGGATAGAAAATCCATACTCTAATCTGATAATCAGCTTTTTCTCATCGACTCCTGCTTGTAGGACTTGAAAGGGCTTCTCGAATAGATCACTATAATAGAGCATGGGAAGTATCTTAACAAGGCCCATTATATCATCTTCATTATGTAATAGCAGAGCAGCAAGCAATTTATCTGATTCTGAGACATTATCAATGGTCTTATTAGCTGATTCATGTGCTCTTATTTTTTTAAGATTCTCAATATGCTTCTTTCCAAGATAGCTTTGGTACACCTCGATAAGCTCTCCTCCGCCGTAGGTGTCTTTCCTATTCACCTGAAGAAATGCTTCGACAGTCTTTTGCTTATAATTATTGAGTTTAAATATCCTCTTAAGAGGAAACAATTTCTTATATATATCAAGGCTTTGGATATCATTCAAGCTGTAATCAAGCTTCAGCATGTTACATTTCTTCTTTAGATAGGGTATATCAAAGCCTGTACCATTATAATGAATGAGTAGCTTGTATTCTTTTATAAACAAGAAAAAACTTTTGATAAGTAGGGCCTCTTCCTTGATGTCTTCTGAAAACCATTGAATCATATGCAATGAGTTATTTTCTACATATATGCAACCGATAAGGTAGAGATAAGTGGTTTCTGCAACAAAACCAGTTGTCTCTATATCAAAGAATGCTATTTTGTCTGTTCCATATTCCTTATCCAGAGGATAGTCTAAGGTAAGATCAATAGGAAACTGTCTTGTTATCATAGGTATACCCCTTTCATCCATATAATTTTATTTTAGCATAGAACAGATGAAAAACAATGAAAACTTCAAAACATTGTGGTAGAATAATGAAAAGCCTTGCAAAAAATAGATACATAAGGAGAGTTGAAATTGGGTAGTCAGAACATAGATGGAGTTACAGGCAGTATTAAGAAGTCCTTAAGTGGAGTATTTAGAGCTGTTATTGTAGGCTTATTGGTGCTTATACAATTCGGTCTTATTATCTACCTATCATATAAGCTTAGGGAATATACCGTCTATATCTATTCCTTTATACAGATACTTAGTGTCATTATTATCATAGTATTGGTTAATGACAATAGAAACGTATCATATAAAATCAGCTGGATATGTATCATAGCAGCCTTCCCTATTACAGGACATATAATGTACATGCTCTGGGGTAACAACAGAATAAAGAAGATTGATAAAATTGTTCTAAAGAAGCTTGCTAAGGGCTATGAGTATTTGGAACAGGATGAATCTATAGTAGAGGAATTTGAGGATCGCTATCCGGATATGCTTCGTATGACGACCTATCTTCAGACCAATCATTTTCCATTATATAAAAACAACCAGGTGGAATACTATCCTATGGCTGAGGAAGCATTTGAGGCTATATTCAAGGAAATTCATAAGGCAGAGAAATTCATTCTGGTGAACTTTTTTATCATAGGTGAAGGGGCTCTTTGGGACAGAATGCATCAGAGCCTTCTAGCGAAAATAAATAAAGGTGTTAAAGTACTATTCTTGTATGATGATCTTGGAGCGGTGCTTCGGACATCTCGAACATTTAGAAGAGACCTTGAAAATGAAGGATTTGAGGTAAGGGTATTTAACCCTATACACCGATATACAGACAAGCTATATATGAATTACCGTTCCCATCAGAAAATAGTTGTGGTAGATGGTAATGTTGGATTTACAGGGGGTATGAATCTGGCAGATGAATACGTGAACCTAGTACCTCGCTTTGGAGTATGGAAGGATAACGCCATAAGGCTATCAGGGGATGCTGTCTGGGGTCTAACAGTTACATTTTTGCAGATGTGGGAGGCGTCGGAAGCGTCACGACCTGTTGACTATGAGTATTTTAGGCCTACTAAGGACTTTATAAAAAGCAATGTATATTGTCAGGTCTTTTCCGATGGACCAGCCAATAATCCGAGAAATCCGATGGAAGACTTCTACAAGCAGATGATATATTATGCTAAGAGGGTATTGTACATTACAACACCCTATCTTATAATTGAAGATGATATGCGGGATGCCTTGGCTACAGCTGCTGCAGGAGGGGTGGATGTACGGATTATTACACCATATATTCCTGACAAGAAGAATGTAAAGGTGCTTACGGATTATAACTATGGTGGGCTTCTTGCTGCGGGGGTTAGAATTTTTGAATATAAGCCTGGCTTTATCCATGCAAAGACTATGTTGAATGAGGATTCAGCTATAGTGGGAACGATGAATATGGATTATAGAAGCTTCCATCTGCAATATGAATGTGGAGTATGGATATGTAACCGTGAGGTTTTAAATACAATTAAGGAAGACCTACTTAATACCATGGAGGAGAGCCATGAGGTTACCCTTGAAGAGTGGAAAAACCGTCCTCTTTATATTAAGATATATGAGAAGGTATTGAATCTATTTTCTACTCTGATGTGATA
The DNA here is from genome assembly GCA_964578425.1 of uncultured Herbinix sp. GTDB lineage: Bacteria > Bacillota > Clostridia > Lachnospirales > Lachnospiraceae > Mobilitalea. The sequence continues at coordinate 4,603 of CAZODB010000057.1, read as the reverse complement.
TCCGCCATAAGCAGATTAGTCCATCCTCGACTACCTAATCTGCTTATGTATGATATAAATGCTGGAAGGGGGCTTTCAATGTATACGAATGTATGTAAGCATTGTCATAAGCAATTCAAATCAAGGTTCAAGGCATATAGCTGTAGTGATTGCGGCAAAAAGGATGAGGATTTTTTCGATGAGATAGAAGCCTATCTTAAGGAATATCCAAATAGCAATGCCCTGCAGATATCAGATGCACTTGGTATTACGGCCTATCAGGTTCTTAATTACCTTAAGGAGGGTAGGCTAAATATATCCAGAGGAAGATTTGAACGTATTGATGAATAAAGTCTGCATACTCGTGACTTCAGTCGTGAGTTAAGACTTATTTCCTGGAGGGACTTTTTTCCTGAAAGGACATATTGTAAGAAAATATTGCAATCCCAACCGCTATGGGATATAATGTAAGTACAAGAACATATGTACGCCGTTTAAATGGGGAGGGATGATGCTGATTATACATAATCAGATTAACATAATATTAGGAAGAGTTTAACAGGAAAGTATGAGGCGATAAAATGATTGGATTTATAAAGGGTGAGCTGGCAGAAATTAAAGAGAATTATATAGTTTTGGAGACTGGTAACATAGGCTATGAAATTAATTTGTCTTCCTCAGCTATATTAGAGCTACCTCCAAGAAAGAGCACGGTAAAGCTTTATACATATTTACATGTTAAGGAGGATGCACTTAGTCTATTTGGATTTTTGACTAAGGATGATTTGGAGATGTTCAAGCTATTGATTACAGTCAATGGTGTTGGACCCAAGGGAGCACTTGGAGCCTTATCAGGTATCACGGCGGATGAGATTCGATTTGCGGTACTTGCAGAAGATGTTAAGGCCATAACCAAGGCACCGGGAATTGGTCCAAAGACAGCAAGCAAGATTATCCTTGAGCTAAAGGATAAACTCAAATTAGAATCCGCATTTGAACAGAAGCTTATGAATCAATCAGATAAGCTTAATTCCCAGAATATTTATGGCAAGAGAGAGGAAGCTATACAAGCACTATTGGCGCTAGGTTATTCATCCACAGATGCATACAAGATTATAACCCAGATAGATATTACAGAGGATATGGATACAGAGGAGATATTAAAGCTTTGCTTGAAGAGGCTTTAAGAATGGCACTGTTTTATTAGAATATAAGGAGAATCACATGGCGAAGCGAATGATATCAACAGAACTAATGGAGGAGGACAGAAGGATTGAGAACACCCTTCGACCTCAGATGCTCATAGATTACATAGGTCAAGCAAAGGTAAAGGAGAATCTTAAGATATATATAGAAGCTGCCAAGCAAAGAGAGGAAGCCTTAGATCATGTCCTTTTTTTTGGCCCTCCAGGACTTGGTAAAACCACCTTAGCAGGTATTATAGCCAATGAGATGGGGGTAGGGATTAAGATAACATCCGGGCCTGTTATAGAAAAACCAGGTGAGATGGCGGCAATCCTTAACAATTTACAGGAGGGTGACGTGCTATTTGTGGATGAAATTCACAGGCTCAATCATCAGGTTGAGGAGCTTTTATATCCAGCCATGGAGGACTATGTAATAGATATCATTATAGGTAAGGGGGCATCGGCCAAATCTATACGTTTGGATTTGCCTAAATTCACCCTAATAGGAGCAACCACAAGAGCAGGAATGCTTACGCCTCCCCTTAGGGACAGATTTGGAGTAGTAAACCGTCTGGAATTTTATTCTGTAGCAGAGCTAAAACAGATAGTACTTAGATCTGCAAATGTAATCGGCGTTGAGATAGATGATGACGGTGCTAACGAGCTGGCTAGGCGTTCAAGAGGAACCCCTAGGCTTGCCAACCGTCTTTTGAAGAGGGTAAGAGATTTTGCCCAAGTCAAATACGACGGCAGAATCACTAAGGAGGTTGCAGGGTTTGCGCTGGATCTTCTTGAGGTGGATAGGCTGGGATTAGACCATATAGACAGAGAGATTATACTTACAATGATAGAGAAATTCGGTGGAAGGCCTGTTGGTGTAGATGCTATTGCAGCTACCATTGGAGAGGATGTAGGCACCATTGAAGAAGTATATGAGCCTTATCTTGTACAAAATGGTCTGATACTTAGGACGGCGAGAGGAAGAGTGGCATCAGATTTAGCATACAAGCATATGGGAATTCATAAGGCTGCAGACTAATCTTCGGCTTGTATAAAACAGTAAAATAGGCTATAATCTGCTTATCGATGATTAGAGTCGAGTTCGCTGAAGCAGGAATCTCGTGAATTTAGTCATGAGAGGTTCAAGTAAGGTGTCATCATCCTGATTTCCATATGATAATAGGGGGCAAATGCAATGAATAATTTTAACGATATTGAGGTTATCATCAATAATAAAAGATATACGTTAAGTGGATATGAGAGCGAGGAATACTTACAAAGGGTAGCTTCATATATCAATAGCAAGCATAATGAGTTCCGCAGCAGGGATGCTTACAAATTCTTGGATTCTGACTTGAGGAATATCCTGATACAGATTAATATAGCAGATGATTACCATAAGGCTAAGGAAAAGGTTAAAGAGATAGAGGACGAGACTAACCAAAAGAGTAATGAAATCTTTGATCTAAAGCATGAGCTTATTGCTGCCTCTACCAAGCTTCACTCAGCCGATAAGGAAATCGAAAATTTAAAAACCGAAATAAATGAAAACCAGAAAAAAATAGTGCGACTCGAAACAGAATTACAGAAAGTAGATAGAAAACGATAATTTAGACTGCTATAGCTGTCCATTAACAGTGATACATACCATCCCATAAGATTAGGTGGGTATCATTAGGACAGCTTTTTATTTGCTACATATTCTGTACCGGGTACCAAAACAGCCTGTACCGGGTACGAAAACAGCCTGTACCGGGTACAAAAACAGTCTGTACCGGGTACGGAAACAGCTCGGATATGGCCAATATTGGGCATCTTGAGCGCTTTTAACTACTGAAATGGTACCCGGTACGGTACCAGGTACGGTACCCGGTACGGATAGACGGATAGAAAGAGGTATATATGAAGAAGATTGAGATACTGGCTCCGGCCGGTTCGTATGATAGCATGCGGGCAGCCATGAATGCGGGTTGTGATGCTGTATATATGGGAGGAAGCAGGTTTGGAGCTAGAGCATATGCAAATAATCCCGATGAGGATACTCTTTTGATGGCAATTGAGGAGGCTCATCTTAGGGATAAACGGCTCTATCTGACTGTTAATACTCTGGTTAAGGAGGAAGAGAGGCAGAGTTTCCTTTATAATTATTTGGAGAAATACTATCTTGCGGGATTGGACGCTGTAATTGTGCAGGATGTGGGGGTTATGCGTTTTATTCATAGGCATTTTCCCAAGCTTCCTATCCATGCCAGCACACAGACAACCATTACCATGGCGCAGGGGGCTAATCTCTTAAAGGATATGGGGGTTACGCGGCTCGTAACTGCCAGGGAGCTTTCATTTGAAGAAATCAAGAATATAAGTCAGAATACTGACATGGAGATTGAAACATTTGTCCATGGGGCTCTTTGCTATTGCTATTCGGGTCAATGTCTTATGAGCAGTATGATTGGGGGAAGATCCGGCAATAGAGGCAGATGTGCACAGCCCTGTAGGATGCCCTATAGGTTTTTCACGGAGGACAAGCAGATATCCTCTGCAAATGAGTCCTATTTGCTAAGTCCTAAGGATATCAATACCCTAGCACTAATACCTGACTTGATTGAAGCAGGTGTGAACTCCTTTAAGATTGAGGGAAGAATGAAAAGCCCCGAATATGCCGCGGGCGTTACTTCTGCATATAGAAAATATGTCGATCTATATCTTTCTGAAGGTAAGGAGGTATTCTTTGATTATTTAGAGCAGGATGAATATAAAAAGGATATGTTAAATCTTATGGACCTATATAACCGGGGCGGTTTTTCACAGGGGTATGGTAAAACCTACAATGGAAAAGCCATGATGTCTATAATAAGGCCAAATCATAGCGGTGTCCCTGTAGGAGAAATAAGTGGATCCGCTAAAGGATATGCTGATATTCTTCTTAGTGAGGATCTTAATGCTCAGGATATTCTGGAAATTCGGAACAAGGATAATAATCCTGTATATGAATTCACAGTAAAGGATGATGCAGCAAGCGAAGGTACGCTAAGGGCCAGAGTGGGTGTTATATCTTATAAAAATAAGAACATTAATCATAAAAACAAGGGACAATCAAACGCCCCAGATATAAGTATAGGGGATATGGTATATAGGACAAGGAATAATGCTTTGCTTAGTAATATTAGGGATAAATATATTAATAAGGATACAAGGCATGAGATTTCCGGCTATTTGTATGCAAAGATAGGTGAAAGATTACAGCTTACACTTAGCTATAACAATCAATCTGTGACAGTATATCATAATCATGTAGAAGCAGCCATAAAACAACCTATGACAAAGGAAAAGCTGGTGGCATCTATTGATAAGCTTGGGGAGACACTATTTGTTTTTGATGAGCTAATAGTTGAGGCAGAGAGTAATATATTTGTACCTGTAGCATGGCTAAATGAGAT
>CAZODB010000056.1:6383-12150 GCA_964578425.1 uncultured Herbinix sp. | reverse complement strand
CTTTATACATTGGGAAACAACTCCAACCTATCATCAGGATATACATGTTGCAGCTAATCACCCTAATGCATCTGATGATAATGATGGTCAAAAGGAAAGACCATACAAAACAATAAATGCCGCTGCTTCCATAGCAGTACCAGGCACTCGAGTTATAATTCATGAGGGGACATATCGTGAATGTGTCCATCCAGCTTACGGAGGTAGTAGTCCGACGCAGATGGTAACATATGAGAATTACGATAATGATATTGTTATTATAAAAGCTTCTGAGGTCGCTACTGATTTTGGGAAAAGTGAAGGCTGGAGAACACAAGCAAGGCCTTGGGAAACACCATCTGATAATTCTCCCCAAATCTGGGAAACTAAGCTTGATCCTGATTTATTTCGTGGCTATAATCCATTTTGTGCAGTAAACATCCTACATGACCGGCTATTTATAGAATATGATAAAACAGATATGACAAACTACTTAAATCGTCGCGGAATGATCTTTTGTGATGGAAAGCCACTAGTACAGGTTCCAATATATAATCACATGTCTCAAATACCAGGCTCTTATTGGGTTGAGGCCAATGGTCAAACCATACATTTCAGACTTGAGAATGATGCAGATCCTCATAATCATGTGATAGAGCTTACTTGTCGTGAACAATGCTTTGCTCCAGAAATCCCCTTCCTATCATATATCAAGGTTAAGGGTCTAGTCTGCGCTCATGCTGCAACAGGTGCACCCGTTCCACAGAGAGGCTCAATATCTGCTTTTCGTGGCCATCACTGGATTATTGAGGATTGTACAATTGATTGGTCGAATGGGGTTGGAATAGATATTGGAAATGAATGCTGGCATCATACAATAGATATTGAGCAGTTATTGGGCTACAGTATTATTCGTGGATGTAAAATACTTAATGTAGGAGTATGTGGTATAGCTGCTATGTTTGTAAAGAATATTCTAATTGAAGATAATCTCATTCAAGGAACCGGGTGGCAAAAGATGGAGCTTTCCTGGGAAGCAGGAGGACTCAAAGCACATAATTGTCATAATAGTCTCTTTCGTAGAAATATATTTACAAAAACAATTCGATGTGATCACCTTTGGCTTGATGTCGACAATGTAAATAACCGTATTACTTCAAATCTGTTCTTAGATGGTATTGAGCAAAGAGAAGCTATATTCATAGAGTGCACCAGAGATGGCGTTAACTTAATTGACAATAATATATTCTGGAATATAGAAGGACGTTATGATGCATCCTTAATTAAAGCTGAACAAGGCTCAGCTGGATGGTACAAAATGGAGGATGAAAGTCCTATAAACGGTTATGCTATCTATGGGGAAGGCACAGATAGACTTCGCATAGCTCATAATTTTATAGGAAAATGCCAAGGCGCGGGTTACTTCGCAAAAACTGTAGCATTTAGAGTAGATATTGGTACAAGGGGTGGAACATCTCGTGATGCTCATATCTATAATAATATTTTTTATGATTGTAAAAAGGCTGCTATTAGGTTCCCTACTGATAAAAACAAAGCTGACGGTAATTTATATCTAAATATGCCTGGTGGATATCTTAGAGTATGCTATCCCGCCCCTGAAGTATGCCTTGATTTACCATCCTGGCAGGAATTCTATGGCTTCGATGAAAACTCCTCTGATGGTAAGTTGGATATATCAATTGATACAGAAAACTTCTTTATGACATTAAAAAAATCTAAAGCAACAGTTAGCCATCCTTTCCTTAAAGAAAGGCCTGAATTTGTTAAAAAGATTGAAGATATTACAGAAGTAGATTCATATGAACTAGTATCAAATGATTTCTTTGGAAACGAAGTAGATAGCAATAAAAGAGTCCCAGGCCCGTTCACACAGCTCACCGATTCATTAATCATTAATATTGATCCTAGATTAAAAAAATAATATAAAGGAGATTTAATATGAAAGAAAAGCAGGGTTTCAACCCATATTTACCTTCTTGGGAGTATACTCCCGATGTAGAGCCTTATGTATTTAATAACAGAGTCTATACTTATGGCTCTCATGACCGTTTTAACGGTTATGCGTATTGCTTAAATGATTATGTATGTTGGTCAGCACCCATGGATGACCTTTCTGATTGGAGATATGAAGGAGTTATCCTTAAGGCTACCGATGTAGAGGATAACGCTGACAGAGATAGCTGCCTATATGCACCAGATGTTACACAGGGTCCTGATGGTAGATATTATCTTTATTATGTTGACAGTAAGCGCTCTATCGTATCTGTTGCAGTAAGTGATACACCTGCAGGATATTATAAGTTCCACGGTTATGTCCGCTATAAGGATGGAACCATATATGGAACAGGAAAGGATGATGAGCCACAGTTTGATCCAGCTGTCCTAACGGAAGGAGATAAAACATATCTATATACTGGATTTTGTGCAAGAGGTGACAAGTCAAGAAGCGGTTCCTGGGCTACAGTTCTAGATTCAGATATGCTTACAATAATAGAAAAACCAGTAATTGTTGCTCCTAGCGAACCTTATAGTAAGGGTACTGGATTTGAAGGTTTTGAATTCTTTGAAGCCCCATCCATACGAAAGCATAATGATACTTATTATTTAGTATACTCTTCTATTTCAATGCATGAGCTATGCTATGCTACAAGTAAGCATCCCACAAAGGATTTTACTTATCGCGGTGTTATTGTTAGTAACTGTGACCTTCATATTGACACATATAAGCCAGCTAAGAAGCCTATGTTCTATGGTGCTAACAATCATGGAAGTATAGTATGCATCAATGATCAGTGGTATATATTCTATCATAGACATACCAATGGAACTAACTATAGCAGACAAGGCTGTATGGAGAAAATAACAATCCTTCCAGATGGAACCATCCCTCAGGTAGAGATGACCTCATGTGGTTCAAATAATGGACCTTTAAAGGGTTCAGGTGAATATGCTACTTATATTGCCTGTAACCTGTTCTGCGACGAAGAATCAATGTATACCGACTTTACAGGTGCTTGGATGAATAATCAATTTCCAAAGATTACACAGGATAATAAGGATGGCGACGAGGAAATAGGTTATATACAAAACATGAAGGAATCAGCAACAGCCGGATTCAAATATTTCGACTGTAAGGAAACCAAATTAGTTAAGATAAGAACTCGTGGATATGCCAAGGGTGAATTTGAAGTTAAGACATCGTGGGATGGCCCTGTATTAGGATCAATACCGATAGCCTTCTCAAATGTATGGAAGGATTATGCTACTGATATAAGTATTCCGGATGGAGTTAATTCTTTGTACTTTACCTATAGAGGATCAGGTAGTGTTAGCTTTGCTTCCTTTACCTTAGAATAAGCAGCACAGTTGAGATGTGAAAAATATCCAATGACATAAAAATGAACCGATTTGTTCACAAAATGTCTATAATATATCCATACTTAGAACATAACTATGGTTTATACTATGGTTAGAAGAGTTAAATATAAATTTTTTTCACTCTCCTCCTCCCTACTTATAAATATAGATTTGAGGGTGTCCGGTAAGCCAACCAGACACCCTCTTTCATGTTCTAATATATTATATCTCGTAGAATACTTTCAATTTATTTCTTAATTATTTTATATTCTTTTTATAAATCATTCACAAAATAGTCACATCTTCTTTGTATACTATAACTATAGACAGTGATAAAACACTTTCTACTCCCACCCTATTATACGCTATGGTAAACTAACACCCCTGTTGTTTACCGAGAACGCCGGCTCAAGCCGGCGTTCTTTTTATTCATTTTTTCTCTATCTGTGAGAACTATCTAGTTATTAATTATACCGTCACATCAAGGGTATCCTCTAGGGCTATAGGAAACCTTGAAATTCGAACCTGACCTATCATTTTATCCTTAGTTTCAAGAATATCAAACTGATAGCCAGCATAATTCAAGGTTGCTTGTTCTCCATCAGCAGGAATTCTGTCTAGAATAGATATCAATAATCCATTTAAGGTGTCGAAATCATCATGGTCAATCATAATATCAAGCTCATCCTCTAAATCCTCTAAGCTTATTGACCCTTCCACCACATAGGAATCATTATCAACCGAAATAATCATCTTCTCTTCCTTATCGTATTCATCCTGTATATTACCTACTATTTCCTCCAGAAAATCCTCCATAGCCACCAATCCTGCTGTCTGACCATACTCATCAATTACTATGGCCATATGAATATTCTTTGTCTGCATTTCATGAAAGAGTAGGTTAACACTTTGTGTATCAGGTACAAAGAAGGGCTCTCTTGCAATTTCATCTAATGCTTTGTTCTTATAATCTGGGGATATGTAAGCCGAGCTAACATCCTTTAAGTGCAATATTCCTATAATATTATCAAGATTATCTTCATATAAGGGATATCTGGAATAATTCTCAGAAAGCATGAATTTTAAAGCCTCCTCCAGTGATAAATCCGCATCTACAGCTATGATCCGCTTCTTATGAGTCATTATATCGTCGACTTCCTTATCATCAAGCTCAATAATATTGGATATCATCTCAGCTTTACCTGCATCAAATACACCTTGCTCATGACCTTCATTTACCATAGATATTATTTCATCCTCAATCTCATTAACCTGCATTTTCTTTGGGTTAATTCTAAATATCCTTAATACAAAGCTCAATGCTATTTCAAGTAAATAGCTTATAGGACTAAATATAAAACAAACAAAACGAATGAGACCATAAAATCCAAAGATAAGCTTTTCAGAATGCTTTAATGCCAGTATTTTTGGTAAGACCAATCCAAATAAAGTCATTATGAAAATCAGAAAAGCTGTGGATAATATAGTATATAAGGATAACAGAAGCTGTAGAGGTATCTCAGAGGATTCCATAATAGTATAAAAACCTAAGACAGGCAAAAGCTCACTAATATAATATATACCCGTAATTACTGCTGTACTTATTATCAGCATATCCATGATATTCTGATATTTTGAATCAAATCCTATAAGCTTTAGTAGGCCTACTGCTTTTCTATCACCAGCGTCCATTTTTTTCCTTAAAGTGTTTTCATTGACATATTCCAGCGCATACTTCATGCTGGATATGATTGCCATTATAAGGATAAGTAGCAAGATAATCACTACTCCCCATAAAGGATTATCACTTTCCATTGTAAGAATTATCCCTTCCTCTCTTATTAAAATATTATTTGTCTAAAATATGTATCTAAAGATAAACTAATAATTAGTGCCTTATCAATTCTCTTTAATACATCACGGTCCAAATGACACACCTTTTCCTTAAGTCGAGATTTGTCAATGGTTCTCACCTGCTCTAGTAAAATTACCGAGTCCTTAACTATTCCATATTTATCTGCAGCCAGCTCCACATGGGTAGGCAGCTTGGCCTTATTCATCTTTGAAGTAATTGCTGCACATATCACAGTGGGACTATGTTTATTGCCAGTATCATTCTGAACTATTAATACCGGTCTAATACCTCCCTGCTCAGATCCGATTACGGGTCTTAAATCCGCATAAAAGATATCTCCTCTTTTAATTACCACTTTACTCACACTCCATTTGTCGGCTTTACCCTTATTATTGCCAGTTTTTTCGTGTGTATTCCATAAAGTGATTTTGATTTGTTATTTATCAAAAGAATACTCCGGGTATTCTCGAGGTATTCTAAAAAGATTACTCCGGTTATAACCGGGGTATTCTCAAAAGATTACTCCGGGTATACCCGGGGTATTCTTTTACCTAC
>CAZODB010000056.1:0-6283 GCA_964578425.1 uncultured Herbinix sp. | reverse complement strand
CCGGGGTATTCTCAAAAGATTACTCCGGGTATACCCGGGGTATTCTTTTACCTACCGTACATATCATTTCATAAGGAAATGAATGAGACCAGCTAGCTAAAGTCTCTACACTGATTATACACTCTCCATCTCTTCCAAGCAAGGTAACTACATCTCCTTGACTAATAGCCTTTATATCTGTCACATCAACCATAAAATAATCCATACAGATTCTTCCTATAATAGGCGCATACTGTCCTCTTATAATAACCTTGCCTACATTTGACATATTCCTAGAATATCCATCAGCATATCCTACAGGAATGGTGGCGACTTTAGTTCTTCTATTTGTTACAAAGGTCGATCCGTAGCTTATGCCTGTTCCAGCCTCTACTTCCTTAATATATACCACATGACTTTTTAATTCCATGGCAGGAATAAGACTAGTTTTGCTGTGGTTTACATCATCGGATGGATAGATACCATAGCTAACAATACCACATCTGACCATATCATATTCGGCTTCTGGATATTCTATCATTCCAGCGCTATTGGAAAAATGACGGGTTGGAATATGTATCCCTTCTTGACTTAGTAATCTGTCAAATTCATCATATCTCTTGATCTGTCTCCTACTGCTATCTTTATCAGCCTCATCTGCCTTGGCAAAATGAGAAAATAATCCGTCTATATATATACCCTCAAGAGATGCAATCTGCTTAATAGTGTGAATACTATCTTGGCTATCACTAAAGCCAAGTCTCGACATACCTGTGTCAATCTTAATATGAATTTTAGCCATCTTGCCCTGTTTCACAGCTTCTTTTGCTAATTCCTTCGCCATTTCATATTGATATATAGTCTGCATAACATCATATGAAACTACAAGGTCAAATTGCTCCTTGGGTGTATAGCCTAATATTAAGATGGGCTTTGTTATTCCTGCCTCTCTAAGCTCTATTGCTTCCTCGATGATAGCCACTCCATAGGCATCCACTAAGCCATTCTCAAGAGCCTTTGCCACTGCTACGGCACCATGTCCGTATGCATCTGCTTTTACAATAACCATAAGCCTAGTATCTTTCTTAATACTGTCTTTAACCTTGCTTATATTATTCCTAATTGCATCTAGATTTATATTCGCCTGCACTCTATAATAGTCACATTTACACAATTTATCTTCACCTTGTTTCTTTATTCATAATATAATCACATTACTATATAGTGTCATGTGTCATAAGCACAATCCCATACCAAACATTTATCAATTAATACATTATATTCAAAGAAATTTTTACTGCTATCGATACTTATGCCTATCTTCTGCATAGCACAAGTATTTGTTCCTCTTTATTCGTCCAGTGAATTATATCTTCTCTCCCACAACAAAGGCATTGGCATAATCCTTTGTATTAGTAATGGATACATGGATGCTTGATATCCCCATAGCCTTGGCTAGCTCCTCTGCTTTACCATAAAGCCTAACATAGGGTCTCCCAGATTCGTCTCTAAGCACCTCTATATCCGTTAGGGCAAATCCCCTAAAGCCTGTGCCAAGCATCTTGGCAACCGATTCCTTTACAGCAAAATTACCGGCAGCCCTTTGCCACTTTCGATCTATCAGTTTTATCTCTTCCTCTGTAAAGCACCGCTTTAAAAACCCTTCCTTTTCACAGGCTTTACTTATTCGGTCAACTTCTATCAAATCTATTCCTATACCGGTTATCAATCACATCATTCCTTAATTAAGAGGATTAACTATCTTTATTTTTGAAATCAAGCTTCAAATCAAACGCATCTATTACCTCAGGACCTAGAATATCATGCATATAGGCATATATTAAGTTCATATCTTTCTCCATGTCATGCTTTGCAAGTATTTTCTGTTTTAATTCCTCTCTGGTTTTTTTTATCCACTCTGTTATATCATCCAGCTTATCCTGATTGTCATGTATTCTATCATAACAGCTTTTTATACTCTCTAATACAAGCTCTTCATTTGCCTCCTTGATTTCATATGGAAGCTCTGATAGCTTATCAGAGGCTATATCCATCTTTTCATTTATTTCTGTTATATATCTTTTGTTCTGTTCCAGCTTCTTTTCCTTTGATTTACTTAGGATATCATTCTTAATATCCATATTTACCAGGATATCTGATACAAGCGATTTTTTAAGCTTTTTCATATCCTTAATATCATGAACCATTTTTCCTTGATTTTTTAGTAGCTGGTTGACCTTATGCTCCAGCTCTTTAATGTGAGATGATTTAATCTCGTCAGGAAATAATTCATGCCATCTAGTATCCAAAGTAAGAATGGGCAGTTTTTTATTTTTAATAAGCTTATTATAATCAACTTTTTTTCTTTTTCTCATATGTTAACCCGCCCTCTCTAATACATATATTTAGTTATCGGCTGGTTTCTGCTTTTCGGATAGTTTATATGATAGCTTCATTAGGCTTTCTGCTAAATGTACATTTTCTATTATAACATCATCAGGTAGATGAAAATCCGTAGGTGCAAAATTCCAAATACCTTTTATACCCCATCTTGCTAAATCAGTGGCCATCTGCGCTGCTTTAGACTTAGGTAATGTCAAAGCGGCAATATCTACTTTATTTGATTTGACATATTCCTCTATCTCATCGATAAGCTTTATTTCTATTCCTCGAATTGACATACCCACGAGCTTAGGATTTATATCAAATATACTCTTTATATAGAAGCCTCTACGTTCAAAATCCACATAATTAGCTAAAGCTTGCCCTAAATTACCTGCCCCGACTATAATAATAGCATATCTTTTATCAAGTCCTAGGATTCTTCCAATCTCAGTATGAAGATACTCAACATTATAGCCATATCCTTGCTGACCAAATCCTCCAAAATTATTAAGATCCTGTCTTATCTGGGATGCAGTTACTTTCATTCTCTCGCTTAATTCCTTAGATGAAATACGTACTACATCCTTCTCTAGTAAATCTCCCAAATAACGGTAATATCTTGGCAATCTATTGATAACAGCCTTAGAAATTATCTTTTTTTCCAATGCTTTACCCTCCTCGATGAATGAATCTATATAGATTAGTATATTTGATTGTTAAGAATAAGTCAATTAATTGCGCTCTCTCTATTCATTCTATTATACTCGATACCTGTATGTCTATTTTACCTGCAATATGTGGATTATCGATAATTTTATATATTTCTTTACTTGATAATTCAGTTATGGCAATTTATTGATACCTCTATAATCTTTACTTGATAATTCAACTATGGTAGAATAATAAAGTCTATTTATATTACTGAAGCGATATGAAAGAGGTAAATGTCATGGTTTTATCATGTAATAATATAAGTAAGTCATTTGGAGCAACCCAGATTCTCAAGGATGTATCCTTTCATATAAATTCTAGAGAGAAGGCAGCTATAGTGGGAATTAATGGGGCTGGAAAAACCACATTAATTAGAATCATTATAGGTGAACTAACTGCAGATGAGGGTAGTGTCATATTGTCTAAGGGCAGTACGATCGGATATCTTTCTCAGCTACAAGATTTAGGATCAGAGCACACTATCTATGAGGAAATGTATAGTGTTAAGCAGGAAATAATAGCACTGGACGAAAGAATCCGTAAGCTGGAGCTTATGATGAAGCATGTTGAAGGTAAGGAACTGGAGCAGATGCTTGACACTTATACAAGACTGACACATGAATTCGAAATACAGAATGGCTATGCCTACAAAAGCGAGGTTATAGGTATACTAAAGGGTCTTGGATTTAGTGAGCAGGATTTTGATAAAAATATAGATACCTTATCAGGAGGTCAAAAGACTAGGATTGCCCTGGGAAAACTCCTTCTCTCAAAACCTGATATACTGCTTCTTGACGAGCCCACGAACCACTTGGATCTTATATCCATAGCATGGCTGGAAACATATCTGATTAATTATAATGGGGCTGTTCTAGTTGTAGCTCATGATAGGTATTTTCTTGATAAGGTTGTTACAAAAATTGTTGAGCTAGACCATATGAAGGCTCAATCTTTTGATGGGAATTACTCAGATTATATATATAAAAAAAACATGCAGCAAAATGCACTTTTAAAAGCGTATAATAATCAGCAAAGAGAAATCAAACATCAGGAAGATGTAATCACAAAGCTTCGCTCCTTCAACCGTGAAAAATCTATCCGTAGGGCAGAAAGCCGCGAGAAAATGCTTGAAAAAATACAAACCATAGATAAACCCACAGAAAATATGCAAATACATTTTTCATTTGAGCCAAATGTTGTAAGTGGAAATGATGTCCTAAATGTGGAGGGGCTTACAAAATCCTATGGAAGTCTAAAGCTATTCTCTGATCTTGATTTTGAAATAAAGCGTGGTGAAAAGGTTGCGATTATAGGAAATAACGGAACTGGAAAGACTACCATCCTGAAGATAATAACTGGCTACGAGGAAGCAGATGCTGGTAATATACAGTACGGTAGCAAGGTCCATATAGGCTACTACGATCAAGCCATGCAGTTACTTAATCACAATAAGACACTATTTGATGAGCTACAGGATGCTTACCCTCATCTGGATAATACTTCTGTCAGAAACATCCTGGCTGCATTTTTATTTACAGAGGATGATGTGTTTAAGCATATCAAGGATCTTAGCGGTGGTGAACGAGGAAGGGTCTCACTGGCAAAGCTTATGCTCTCGGAGGCGAATTTTCTAATTCTCGACGAGCCTACAAACCATCTAGATATAACATCAAAGGAAATCCTTGAAAATGTCCTAAACTCCTACAGCGGCACAATCCTCTATGTATCCCATGACCGATATTTTATAAATAAGACAGCAAGCAGGATTCTGGACCTTACCGAGGAGCATCTGCTTAATTATATCGGTGATTATGATTACTACATGGAGAAAAAGGATGCGGTTGAGGCAGCATATCTCCATAAAAGCACTGATGATAAGGTGGTAAGTAATCAGAGTACACCTTGGGCTTCAGCGATTCAGGAAGGAAAGAATGATGAGGTCACAGAAAATAATAAACTCTCCTGGCAACAGCAAAAGGAAGAGCAAGCAAGATTAAGAAAAATAAAAAATGACCTTAATAGGACAGAGGATGAAATCCATGATTTAGAAATCAGAAACGAAGAAATAGATGCTCTTCTCATTCAAGAGGAAATATTCACTGATGCTCATAAGCTAATGGAACTGCATTCGGAGAAGAAGCAGATCGAAGCCAGACTCGAGCTACTCCTAGAGGAATGGGAACAGCTAGCTATAGAAGAATAAAACCAACCTTAGGAATTCTTCATAACTATATATCGAAGATTATTGATGCCCCAACACTTTATGATTACAGACCAACATAAGAACAGCTATTATATTTGTATGTCTCCATCGGACTAGAGTCCGCTTAAGAATACAAAAATAATAGCTGTTCTCTTAAACATGCATTTTATATAGATTTAAGCAATCTCCTTGTAGTCCTAATGCATCTATAGCCCACTGAATTGCTTGAAACAGCCCCTAGTTGATCTAGAGTCCTTGCTCTGTGAGGTTTTGTATAGTGTTCTTCATATGCTCATGGGCCAAGGCTTCAGCCAATTCTCCATCTCTCTTCTTAAGAGCTTCGACTATGGCGGCATGCTCCTTACTGGACTGTTCAGCCCTGTAAGGTCTGGAGAGTGTAATCTTACGAACTCTTTCAACATACTGATGAAAATCTGACAATACATGATTTAATATCTTACTTCCTGAGGCCTTGTACATCAGATCATGGAATTTGTTATCAAGCTCAACAATCTGTTCAAAATGGCTTCGTCTAGCATGAAAGTCTGATAAATAAAGAATTTCCTCCAAGGCTTCAATCTGAGCATTCGTTATATTCTCACAGGCCCATCTTGCACAGAGACCCTCAAGATAAGAACGTATGGTATAGATATCATGAATGTCTTTGGTGGTAATGCCTGTAACAGAAGCTCCTTTATTAGGTATTATATTGACTAGGCCCTCAAGCTCCAATTGCCTCAGCGCCTCCCTAACCGGGGTTCTACTAACACCAAGCTCAGTGGCGATAGTATTTTCCTTTAATTCATCACTCTCATGATAGTCTCCCGACAGTATCTTATCCCTTATGGTGTTGTATACTCTACCTCTAAGGGAATACCTGTCTGCTATATCTTTTTGAAGATTAAACTCTTCCAAGGAATACTCCTCCTTATTCTCCACTAAACCGTTCTGCTTTATGAACTAGTACAAACCAAATCATTAATCATTTCTACATTTGAACAAGTA
>CAZODB010000055.1:5021-12628 GCA_964578425.1 uncultured Herbinix sp. | reverse complement strand
TTGACGGATTTGTAGTCAGTGACTTTATCTGGGGCACCAAAAGTACTGTAGATGCAGCTAATAATGGCCTTGATGTTGAAATGTGTAATACGAACTATTATGGTGATAAGCTAGTAGAGGCTGTTAAGAACAAGCAGGTTAAGGAATCTGTTGTTGATGAGGCTGCACTTAGAATTGTTAGAACACTACTTGCGGCAGCAGAAGCAGAGGATCCTGAAACCTATGAGCGTTCTGTAATAAGCTGTAATAAACATATAGCACTTGCTAAGAAAGCCGCTGCTAAGGCCATGACTTTAGTTAAAAATGAGAATAGTGTATTACCTCTAAGTAAGAAGCTTGATAATATTCTTGTACTTGGTAAATTAGCTAATGTTGAGAATATCGGTGATCATGGCTCCAGCAGAGTATTCCCTTACTATACTGTAACACCTCTTCAGGGAATCGTAGATGTAGCTAAGGATAGCAAAGTAACCTATTACTCAGGAGAGGATATAGAGAAGGCAGCAGATTTGGCTAAGAAGGCTGATGCAGTAATTATGGTTGTTGGCTATGACAATGATGATGAGGGAGAATTCTTAACAAATGAGACTTCATCTATATTCGAAAAGCCTATTGGTGGAGACAGAAGAAACTTGGGAATACATCAGAACGAGGTTGATTTAGTCAATGCTGTCGGTAAGGCTAACAAGAACAATGCAGTAGTATTAATCGGCGGAAATATGATACTTGTTGATAATTTTGAAGCAAATGCTTCCTCCATCCTAATGGCTTATTATCCAGGAATGGAAGGTGGCTCGGTAATTGCTGAAACCTTATTTGGAGAAAACAATCCAGGAGGTAAGCTACCATTTGTACTCGTTAAGGATGCAAAGGATTTACCCGAAGTGGATTGGGATGCAGAGGAAATTGTCTATGATTACTACCATGGATATGCTAGACTCGAGAAAAACAAAGTGATTCCTTATGCAGCATATGGCTTTGGATTAAGCTATACCTCCTTTGATATTAAGGGAGCAAGCTGTAAGGTAGATAATGATATTATCACTGCCCTAGTACAGGTAACCAATACAGGTAAAGTAGCTGGTGATGAAGTTATTCAGTTGTATGTAGGCAAGGAGGACTCTTCTGTTGATAGGCCAGTTAGAGCTCTTAAAGGATTTAAACGCGTAACTCTACAGCCTGGTGAGACTAAGACTGTTACGGTTACAACCCCTGTATCAAAGCTTGAATATTACCAGGAGAATGATAATGTGTGGAAGCTTGAGAAGGGTAAGTACCAGGCCTATGTAGGTAATGCCTTATCTGATGAGCATCTTACTAAGGTTGAGTTTGAAATAAAATAGTTATTAGACTCATATAAAATATCCCCCAATTCATCTATCTATATATAAAAAAGCGGTCATGTCATAATGTTTAACATGACCGCTTTTTAAATGTCTTATCGCTTCTCTCCCATAAAGCAGAGGCCAATTGCCCCGGGTCCTGAATGGGAACCGATGCTTGGGCTTACATAATTAATAACAAGCTGCTTATGTGGAAGGGCTTCCTTTACGAGTCTAGCTAAGTAATTGGCATCATCTTCGGCGTCGCCATGAGATATGCATATAACATCATGCTCATCCTTATATTTTCCCATACTTTCAATCATATAATTACAGATGGTTGTTAAGGATTTTTTTCTGCCTCTGGATGAACTAGCTGATACAAGCTTACCTTCTTCATTAAGATTTAGTATAGGCTTGACATTCATTAGGGAGCCAATAACTGCTGTGGTTTTAGATATTCTGCCACCTCTTTGTAGATGAAAAAGGTCATTCACAGTGAACCAAACACAGAAATCCATCTTATGCTCCTCAAGCCATGATGTTATCTCATCTATGGCTTTGCCTTCTTCCTTCATCTGTACAGCCTTCATCACAAACATACCTTCGCCAAGTGACACATTCAAAGTGTCTACAACAATAATCTTAGCATCGGGATTCTCTTCGCAAAGCTCTCTGGCGCCTGCTTGTATATTGCTGCAGCCGCCGCTTAGAGCGGAGGAAAAGCTGATATGTAAGATGTCAAGACCCTCATCTATATAGTTTTGAAAGGTTTCCCTGATGACCTCAGGATTACTTGCCATGGTGGTCGGCATATGACCTGCTCTCATCTTGTCATAGAATTCCTTAGGTGTAAGGTTTATTTCATCCCCATAGGTTATATCTTCTAGATCATAATAGTGGGGTATGATACCTATATTCTTTTCTTTTATGTAATCGTTATGTAGGTCGCAATTTGAATCAGCAGTAATAACAAAATCCTTCATAATAATAACCTTGCCTTTCTTTAAGCAATATTAATGTTTATTCTTTATGCTCACCTTCCAATGTTTGTATATACTTATTCTACTAAAGAATTTGCTTATAGGCAATATTTATTTTATATTTTATTTATAAGATATTTATAATTAATTAATATTCTGTACCGGGTACAATATTCTGTACCCGGTACAGATGATTGGTACTGATGATACTTATTTCGTATATCTTTTTTCGAAGTAAGATAATATTTTATATAAACCTGTTGCTACAATACTTAGAATTACTATGCTCATAATAACCCAGTCCAAGCGAAATACTTGGCTTCCATAGATTATAAGGTAGCCTAAGCCTGCTTTAGCAGCTAGAAATTCACCAATAATAACTCCTACAAGGGACAAACCGATATTTACCTTCATAAGACTAATCAATGAGGGGATGTTAGCGGGTAGTACTACCTTTAGTAGTACATCCTTTTTCTTTCCGCCTAATGTATAAATAAGTTTGATTTTATCTTCTTCAACTGCTTTAAAATCAGAGTATAGTGTTATGATGGATCCAAATAATGCAACCGATACCGCTGCCACGATGATGGTCTTCATATTAGCACCAAGCCAGACTATAAACACTGGAGCGAGGGCTGATTTGGGTAGACTGTTTAACACAATCAGATAAGGCTCCATAACCTTTGATATGCTGTCATTCCACCATAGAATGACTGCTATAAATAGTCCGATTAAATTCACTAAGGCGAAGCTTACAAGCGTTTCAAATAGTGTAA
This sequence comes from uncultured Herbinix sp., assembly GCA_964578425.1. Lineage (GTDB taxonomy): Bacteria > Bacillota > Clostridia > Lachnospirales > Lachnospiraceae > Mobilitalea. Next base: position 9,547 of record CAZODB010000055.1, on the reverse strand, counting down.
TTCCGATATGGTAAAACAGCTGACCTCGGGCTGTCATCTCCATAATAGTTTTCACTACTCTGGACGGACTGGAAAAGATAAAAGAATCCACAATACCTATAAGTGTACTGATTTCCCAGAAAGCAATAAATCCTATTAGTATAAGCAATTGATATATTCGGATTCTACGTGTACGTAGCAAATGCTTTCTGACATAAGATTTTTGAGCAGCTGAAATGTCTAAGCTTTCGCTTGAAACCTTTCTATTCTTTCTGCCCATTATAATTTAGCTCCTTCCAAATTAAATTAAAATAATTTTTGAATTCGGGAGCACTTCTTGCTATAAATGGTGTCCGCTCTGGTATAGAGAGATTAATGTCAATAACCCTTTTAACAGTTCCGGGTCTATGGGACAATACTATTACTCTATCAGACATACTAATTGCTTCCGAGATATCATGTGTAATTAAAATTGCTGTCTTTTTTTCTTTTCTAATAATACCCCATATATCATCTGCTACCTCTAGTCTGGTTTGGTAATCCAAAGATGAGAATGGCTCATCTAAAAGAAGAATATCCGGTTCAAGCAAAAGGGTACGTATAAGGGCTGCCCTTTGTCGCATTCCGCCGGATAATTCGGAAGGATATGATTCTTTAAATGTAATTAACCCATAGGTATTCAATAATTCATTAATCTGAATATAGCTATTATCGGATAGCTTATGCTGAATTTCCATTCCTAAGGTCACATTCTTAAGTGTGTTTCGCCAATCCAATAAATGATCCTTTTGAAGCATATATCCAATATTCTTACCTGAGGATTTGATATCCTTATCGTTAATATATATGGAACCGCAGCTTGGGGTAAGCAAGCCTGCGATTAGAGAAAGCAGAGTGGATTTACCACAGCCACTTGGCCCGACGATGCCTAAAAATTCACCGTCATTAACATGAAAGGAAACATCCATTAGGGCTGGTGTTTCTCCATCTAGGCTATGGTAGGTATAACTAATATGATCTATACGTAGTAGTTCGCTCATACAGTGCCTCCCTTTTTGCTTATACAGTATTATATGAAGGCAGAAATGATAAGTTACTTGACTATTGGTGATGTCATCTCTTAATACGCTACCCTTATATTATTTGAAAAAGTTGACACGCATTCTCGTGACTTTAGTCAAGATTTTAGTCATGAGAGGTTCACAACCATGGAGTTGTTGACTTTATGATTTGCAAATAATATAATGAATTCAGCAAAATATACCAAGGTAAACTGCACATTAAAATTATTATGTAAATAGATTTTGCTTTTTATAATAATTTTTTGATTAAAAAGTGCAGATGATTAGTTGATTAGGAGGAAATAGTATGGAAATGAAAACGCCTCTTTATGATTTACATGTACGCGCTGAAGGGAAAATCGTACCATTTGCAGGATATTTGCTCCCGGTGCAGTATAAAACCGGAGTTATTGCAGAGCATATGGCGGTAAGAACCGCGGCGGGACTTTTTGATGTATCCCATATGGGTGAGGTTATAATAAAGGGAAAGGATGCTCTTAGTAATATACAGATGCTTGTTACCAATGATTGTAGGACTATGATAAATGGGCAGGTAAGGTATAGTCCAATGTGCAATGAGGAGGGCGGGGTAGTCGATGATGTCCTAATCTATAAGATTAATGAAGAGGAATATTTAATAGTTGTAAATGCATCTAATCGTCATAAGGATGTGGAATGGATGAAGTCTCATTTGTTCGGAGAAGTAGAGCTTTTAGACATTTCGGACCAGCTGGCCCTTATTGCTCTTCAAGGACCTCTGTCTACAACTATTCTTGGTAAGATTTCCGACTCCTCACAGCTACCTACTAAATACTATGCTTTTAAGGAAAATGTAAATATCTCTGGGATAGGCTGTATGGTATCAAAGACCGGCTATACGGGAGAAGCTGGATATGAGCTTTACTGTAAGAATGAGGATGCAGTTAAGCTGTGGGAGCTACTGCTTGATGCAGGTGCTGACGAGGGATTAGTTCCCTGCGGTCTAGGGGCAAGAGATACCCTACGCCTCGAAGCGGGAATGCCTCTTTACGGTCACGAGATGGACGATGAGATATCTCCTATAGAAGCTGGATTGGGATTCGCTGTAAAGCTTAAAAAGGAGAATTTTATTGGTAAGCAGGGTATTATAGATAGAGGAACACTTACAAAGGGCCGTGTAGGATTAAGGATTAGGGGAAGAGGTATTGCAAGAGAGAATTGTCCTGTATTGCTTGCTGACAAGGAGATTGGAAGAACAACTTCTGGTACACATTCACCATATCTAGGCTATCCCATTGCCATGGCATTAATCGATGTTGATAAGAGCGCTATTGGAACAGAGCTTTTAGTGGATGTTAGAGGTAGAAAAATAGAAGCGGAGATAGTAGAGCTGCCCTTTTACAAGAGATAGATTGAGTTGGGTTTTATTTCTTGAATATAGTTGCCACGCATTCTCGTGACTTTAGTAATGAGAGGTTCACTAGAGCATTAGTAATATAGTTGATATATGAAATTGTTTTATTTTATTAAAGCTGTTGATAAATAATTAGTAGTGATGAAGAAAATATAAATACTAGGAGGTTTTATTATGAGTAAGGTTTTATTTACAAAATCCCATGAATGGGTAGAGTTTTTAGATGATACAAGAGTCAGAGTAGGTATTTCTGATTATGCACAAAGTGAATTAGGTGATTTGGTATTTATAGGTCTTCCAGAAGAGGGAGATGAGGTGTCAGTAGGAGAAACCTTTGCTGATGTAGAATCTGTTAAGGCTGTTTCTAATGTATACAGTCCTGTATCTGGAGTAGTAAAGGCTGTTAATGAGGATCTTCTTGACCAGCCTGAGCTTGTAAATACCGATGCGATGGAAGCTTGGTTTATCGAGGTTGAAGATATCTCTGATAAGGCTGATTTCTTATCAGAAGAGGAATATAAGAAGCTTATAGGAGAGTAGAGATATATTAATGTTTTGAGTTGATATAGGGATAGCTATCTTTTGCTTATGAATAAATATAGTATTAGCTAGTTTATATGCTATCCAGAATAGGAGGACATATATGGGTACTTATGTTCCAAATACTAAAGAAGAACAGCTTAGCATGCTTAAGGCAATTGGACTAAACTCTATGGATGAGCTGTTTGAGGCTATACCAAAGGAAGTAAAGCTAGGTGTTGATCTAGATATTCCGAAGGGAATGTCAGAGATGGAAGTATCGGGAAAAATCAGAAAAATAGCAGGAAAGAATAAGGTTTATGATTCTGTTTTCAGGGGGTGTGGTGCTTACCGCCATTATATCCCTGCCATCGTTAAGCAGGTTTCTTCTAAAGAAGAATTTATGACTGCCTATACTCCATACCAAGCTGAAATAAGCCAGGGAATACTTCAGTCAATATTCGAATACCAGACTATGATCTGTGAGCTTACAGGAATGCAGGTTTCAAATGCATCTGTTTATGATGGTGCCAGTGCAGCAGCAGAGGCAGTGATTATGAGTAAGGAGAGGAAAAGAAAAAAGGCACTTATTTCTGCTTCTGTAAATCCTATGATTATTGAAACCATAAGCACCTACATTAGCGGAACAGATATGGAGCTAGAGCTAATACCTATAAAGGATGGACTAACAGATATAGATAGCCTGAAGGGTAAGCTGGATGATGATACATCATGTGTTCTTATTCAGCAGCCCAACTATTATGGACTACTAGAGGATGGGGATACAATTGGAGATATATTGGCTGATACGGATATCAAGTATATCATGAGCTGCAATCCCATTTCCTTAGGTGTTTTGAAGACACCGGCAGAATACGGGGTAGATATAGCCATAGGAGAAGGACAGCCCCTTGGCCTGGGATTGTCCTTTGGAGGTCCTTATCTTGGATTTATGGCGACCACTGATAAGCTAATGAGAAGACTTCCGGGAAGGATTGTTGGAGAGACAAGAGATCCGCAGGGAAGAAGAGCATTTGTACTAACCTTGCAGGCAAGAGAACAGCATATTCGCCGTGAGAAGGCTTCCAGTAATATTTGCTCCAATCAGGCCCTCTGCGCCATGACCGCAGCGGTTTATCTTGCTTCCATGGGAAGGGAAGGCATTAAAAAGGCTGCTACTCTTTCTATGTCAAAGGCTCACTATCTGGCGCAGCGTTTGTGTGAGATAGATGGATATGAATTGGTATATCAAGGGGAATTTTTCAATGAGTTTGTTACCACCATAAATACGGATACAGATAAGCTTATAAAGCTTCTTTCTGATTATGGAATTCTTGGAGGATATCCATTGGAGGGTAGTAATAGGAGGCGACTTTTATGGTGTGCTACTGAGCTTAATACCAAGGAAGAGATAGATAATCTGATTCAGATTCTTAAGAGAGATAAAGGCGAATAACTTTATTTTGGTAAATAATAGATTGTCACGCTGCTAATAATTTGCTTGGTTAGTTTGTGCTTGCACACAAACTAACTGTTTACTATGGAGGTTACTTATGAAATTAATATTTGAGCAG
>CAZODB010000055.1:0-4921 GCA_964578425.1 uncultured Herbinix sp. | reverse complement strand
CACACAAACTAACTGTTTACTATGGAGGTTACTTATGAAATTAATATTTGAGCAGGGTAATTTAAATCGTGGACTTGATTTAATGCCTGAATGTGATGTGCCTATAACACAAGTAAGTGCAGGATATGAAAGGAAGATGGCGCTTAATCTTCCCCATGTCTCCGAAACTGAGATTAGCAGGCATTATACTAAGCTTGTGCAGCGTACATTTGGTGTTAATAATGGTTTTTATCCACTAGGTTCATGTACTATGAAATATAATCCTAAGATAAATAACGAGCTGGCAGGACTTCCGGGCTTCTCTGATGTCCATCCTCTGCAACCTGTAGATACTGTGCAGGGGTGCCTAGAGGTATATCAACTGGCTGATAAGTATCTTACTAAAATCACAGGAATGGATGCTATGGATTTTCAGCCTGCGGCAGGTGCCCATGGTGAGTTTACAGGACTAAAGCTGATATGGGCCTATCATCAGGATAGAGATGATAGGAAGCGCGACAAGATAATAGTTCCCGATTCAGCCCACGGCACCAATCCTGCCAGTGCGGCAATGGCGGGATTTACAGTGGTCAATGTACCCTCTACAGAGGACGGATTTGTAGATGTAGAGGCGCTTAGAAATGTAGTGGGTGAGGATACAGCAGGCTTTATGCTTACCAACCCTAATACAATTGGTTTGTTTGAGGAGCACATACTAGAGATAACAAGCATAATACATGAAGCCGGGGGCTTGAACTACTATGATGGAGCCAACCTTAATGCCATTATGGGCATTGCAAGGCCTGGTGATATGGGATTTGATGTGGTGCATCTGAATCTCCATAAGACATTTTCAACACCTCACGGAGGGGGCGGTCCGGGAAGTGGTCCAGTGGGCTGTAAGAACATTTTAACAAAATATCTTCCAACACCTAGAATAATAGATAGGGATGGAAAGCTTACCTTTGAGGAGAAGAATGAGAAAAGCATAGGTCGTGTTAAGGACTTTTATGGTAACTTCCTTGTGGTAGTACGGGCGCTTAGCTATATGATGACTCTTGGAAGTGAGGGACTTAAGGATGCCTCTGAGAATGCCGTTCTAAATGCCAACTATATGCTGCATATGCTAAAGGATATATTTGAAGTACCCTTCGGTAAGGGACGATGTATGCATGAATTTGTTATTTCCCTGGAGAAGCTTAAGAAGGAGAAATCAGTAACAGCACTGGATTTTGCCAAGGCATTATTAGATTATGGCATGCATCCACCTACAATGTATTTTCCACTTATAGTACATGAGGCGCTGATGGTAGAACCAACTGAGACCGAGGCCAAAGAAACCTTGGATGAGGCTATTGAAATATACAAGGAAATATACAAAAAAGCATGCGACAACCCAGATGCCATGCATAACAGCCCTACGACGACCCCTATAGGTCGTCCAGATGAGGTAATGGCTGCAAGAAGCCCGAAACTTCGACACAATTTTTAGCCGTACCGGGTACCGATTTGCGCTGTACCGGGTACCGATTGGCTCTGTACCGGGTACCGTTTTGAATCACAAATGCCCGATTCGCGCGACCTTTACATTTTTTAGTATGAAAAAACAGCTTTTTTGTACCGGGTACGGTACCAGGTACCGTACCCGGTACACTTTTAGAAAGAGGGATTATAATTAAACTAAAATACTATATTACAAATGAGACTGATCCTTATAAGAATTTAGCCCTTGAGGAGTATCTGCTACTTAATGTGGCAAAGGATGAGTGTATACTTTATCTATGGCAGAATGAGAATACAGTTGTTATAGGAAGAAATCAAAATCCTTGGAAGGAATGCAGGGTTATGGAACTAGAGGAGTCTGGAGGAAGCCTTGTCAGGAGGTTATCCGGCGGAGGAGCCGTATACCATGATATGGGTAATCTTAACTTTACCTTTCTTGTAACTAAGGATGATTACAATCTGGACAGGCAGCTTGAGGTTATTATAAGGGCTGTGAATAACCTAGGTATTCCTGCTATGAAATCAGGGCGAAATGATATTACCGTGGAGGGTAGAAAATTCTCAGGCAATGCATTTTATTCATTGGGTGACAAATGCTATCACCATGGAACAATTCTTGTAGATGTGAACATGCCCCACCTATCAAAGGTTCTAAGCGTCTCAAAGGCCAAGCTTAAATCAAAGGGTGTGGATTCGGTAAAATCCAGAGTAGCTAATCTTAACGAGTATGTACCGAATCTTACTATAGATAGGTTAAAGGATGAGCTAATAAATGCTTTCGGTGAGGTCTATGAATCCAATCCTGTTCAAATTGATAAAGGATGGTTTCAAATGGATAAGCTGAGGCTGGGAGAGGAAAAATTCTCTTCCTGGGAATGGAAATATGGAAGAAAGATAGAGTTTAGTGATAGCTATGAAAGAAGATTTAGCTGGGGGGATATTGAATTGCAGCTGCTAGTGGAAGGTGGAATTATTAAGAGCTGCTGTGTATACTCTGATGCTCTAGATACAGAGCTATTCGAAAAGATTTCAAAACATTTAACAGGATGCGTATTTTCAGCTCTGAATATGGGTGAGGCCTTAAGAAAAGCTTTAATTGGTGACCAGCAAGAGGATTATACGAGGCAGATGCTAGAGGACATATTATTGCTTATTGAAGAGGAAATATTATAATACTAATCAGGATATGACTTTGTATCAATTGATTAACAAAGACAGGATATATTTTAAGGTTTTGGAAAGATGATGATATTACTATATTAAAGATATAGTAAGGAGGAAGCAAACATAATGGACTATTATGATCTAATAGTAATCGGCTCCGGTCCGGGAGGCTATGTAGCGGCTATAAAAGCGGCTAAGCTAGGAAAAAAAACCGCAATTATAGAAAAAGGGAGTATTGGTGGAACATGCCTTAACCGAGGCTGTATACCCACAAAGACCTTGATGCATAGCACTCGTTTTATCTCTGAAGCTAAGCGTATGCAGGAGGCAGGTGTATCCTTTACTGACTTAAGTCTTGATTATGGTAAGCTTATGGAAAGAAAGGATGAGGTGGTTGCGAAGATCCGTAAGGGCATCGAAGGGCTTCTTAAAGCTAACGGGGTTACTGTTTATCAAGGGACAGCTAAGATTATCTCACAGCATAGCGTTAGGGTAACAACATATAGAGAGAAAGTAACTCGGAATGAGAATACATGCAAGGGTGTGAACACATCCAACAGTGAGGTTATATCCCAAAGTGAGTCAATACCTCAAAGTGACATATTAGAAATAGAAGCTAAAAACATCCTGATTACTACAGGCTCTGTGCCTGTCATTCCTAGGATAGAAGGCTCCACCCTTAAAAATGTGGTAACAAGTGATGACCTGCTAGACGGTGAAGGAAAACTTTATAATAAGCTCCTCATTATCGGTGGTGGTGTCATAGGCGTAGAGATGGCTACCATTTATAGGGAGCTTGGTTGTGATGTAGAGATTATAGAGGCAATGGATAGAATCCTATCCGGCATGGATAAAGAAATTTCCCAGAGTATTTCCATGGGATTAAAAAAGAAAGGAATAGCTGTCCATACGGGATCTAAGGTTATTAAAATTTCCGAAGGTGGTTCCTGTGGACTGGTTTGTGAATATATAGAGAAGGATAATAATAAGATAACAGAAGCCGATGGTATCTTATTCTCAGTGGGAAGACGCCCAAATATAGAAGGGTTATTTGAAGAGGGTATAGCACCTGAGATGGATGGGGCTTGTATTAAGGTTAATAATGATTTTGAAACAAGCATCCCAGGTATCTATGCAGTAGGTGATGTAATCCGTGGGAAACAGCTTGCTCATATGGCTTCAGCCCAAGGGATAGTAGCAGTAGAAGGCATTTTTGGGCATAGAGCATCTATTGACTTGGATGTAATACCATCATGTATATATACTGTTCCTGAAGTGGCTTCTGTGGGCATGGATGAAGTAGAGGCAAAGAGCTTAGGACACGAGGTTAAGATCGGCAAATATCCCATGCTTGGCAATAGTAAAACCCTGCTATCCATGGGAGAGCGGGGCTTTGTAAAGCTCATATGTGATGCTAAAACAGGAAGACTCTTAGGAGCGCAGCTTCTATGTGACAGGGCAACGGATATGGTTGGTGAGCTGGCTCTTGCTATATCAAAGAAGCTTACCTATAAGGAGCTGAGTTCAATTATACGCCCTCATCCTACTTATGAAGAAGCAATCACTGAGGCAGCAGATGATATTGAAAACATGGCTATACATCTTATGCCGAGAAAGAAAATATAAGATCATTTCTATAAGAATTACAATAAAGTGTCTCGTATTTTGAATAAGTTGCCAGGCATTTTTATGACTTTAGTCATAAGAGGTTCACAAGTGGACTATAAGTTCTTATAAAAATATACAGCTATCTGAGTTCGATCCCTTAGGTTTAGCTTGTCTAAGATATTGCTTATATTATTGCGGATGGTACCCTCGCTTAGGAAGAGTTCTTCTGAAATCTCCTTGTTAGAAAGACCATCTGCTATTTTTCTTATTATATCAAATTCTCGCTCAGAGACACCAAGGCTCTCTAAGGTGTTTGTATTTTCAGACCTACCCATAAGACCTGGCAATTTGGTAATAATCTCATTTCCATACACATTCTGACTCATAAATACAGCCTTTATAGCTGGAATAATACTTTCATAATTTTGCTTTAGCATATAGCCCTTAGCGCCGATGTGGAGGGCTTTTATTATATAATCATCGTCAAGAAATGTGGTTAGATAAAGGATTCTAGCATCCTCATCTTCACTAAGGATAATTTCGCCTGCCTCCAGGCCGCCCATCTGCTCCATTCGTATGTCCATCAAAAGCACATCGGGTCTAAGGCTTCTATAAAGCGTAATTGCTTCTGAGCCTGAGTTACCTGTTCCCACCACCTCTATATCAG
>CAZODB010000054.1:7676-12682 GCA_964578425.1 uncultured Herbinix sp. | reverse complement strand
CTGCGATGGATAAACCGAGTCCGCAGCCCTTAGCGCTCTCAGGGGTACGTGAGTCGGATATCATAAAGGTGCGTTCAAAAATACGAGTCAACATATCTTCTTTTATACCAATTCCGCTATCAGAGATGGCTATAATAATCTCATTCTCTGAAAAAGTAGCTTCTAATACTATCTCATCCTGTTCTTTCGAATATTTTAGGGCATTTGAAAAAAGGTTATCTAGGACCCGTACAAACATCTCTAGATCAAGTAAAACATAGCATGAAAGATCCACCGGTATTTTTAGGGACAATTGGCGATGTGCAAAATTTTTGTCCCTTTCACAGGAAAGAAAATAATCCTCTAAGCATTTTTTGATCAGATAAGGCTTTAGTATGATTTTATCCTCAGATGAATCAAGTGATGTAATCATAAACATCTCATTTAAGAGATAATCTAGAGAGTGAAATTTGTAGTTCATCTGATTTAATATAAATAAAACTTCTTCTTGATCAGGTTGATTAAAGGAAAGAAGATATTCCACATATCCTCTTAGGGTGCTGATAGGAGATCTCAGATCATGTGAAATGTTAGCCAAAAGCTCAGAACGCTTTTTCTCGCTATCTAGCAATCTTATATTAGCTTCTGTTAATTTTAGGTTTGCCTGATGAAGTGCCATGGTCAAATCCTCGACTGTTAGCTCAGGCTTTATAAATTGAATTTTATTTCTATTATAATCGATCATAGTGACTCCTGTTTTGTATGAAAGGTATAGCCTTTTGACCAGACTGATTCGATCTTATTAGTTAGCTCAGGAAAGGCATCTAGCTTTTTACGAAGACGACTGGCAATTACCATAATTGTTTTACGGTCATTCTCTGAATAGGTCCCCCATATTTGATTGCTGAAGGTTTCAAAGGTTACTACCTGATTTGAGTTTGTCACTAGGAGTAGGAGAAAATCATATTCACGGTTACTAAGAAGGAGCTCTTCATTCTTATAAAATGCTTTATGTTGTTTTAAATCTAGGGTCAAGGGAGGGTAGCTGACTCGGTTGGCCTCTGCTCGAGAATTATAATTACGCAACTGGACCTTAATTCTAGCTGACAACTCACGAAAGCTATAGGGCTTAACAATATAGTCATCCCCACCTAGGGTTAAGCCCTTAATCTTATCATTTTCATCTACACGAGCACTAAGGAAAATAATAGGAACCTTGGAATAGGATCTAACTCGTCTGCATACTTCAAAACCATTCATCCCGGGCATCATGACATCGAGAATAATACAATCAGGTTGAAAGCTCTTTAATAATCGAAACACATGCCCTGGGTCCGATATGGTTTTTACGATATAACCTTTTTTTGAAAAATATCGAGCATTTATTTCCAGAAAATCATAATCATCATCAATAAAAAGAATATTTGACATCTTCACATCTCCTTGATATAATGTAAAATATTGGAAATAATAATACGTTGTTGCACTTATTATACAATATATGGAAATAATATCAAGGACAAAATGAAATTTTGTAGTGTATGTTTTGTTACTTAGCATATGAGAGGAATGGAGAGATGTATGATATTTGTAATATTGGGAACACAAAAATTTCAACTAAACAGGCTGTTAAGGGAAATAGACGAATTGATTGAGAAGGGAGAGATTAGCCAGGAGGTGATTGCTCAAATTGGGGTATCTGATTATGAACCAAAGTATTATAGTTTTTACCCTTATATTGATAAAAGCCAATTTGATAAATACATAGCTGAGGCCTCTCTTATTATTACACACAGCGGTGTTGGTTCTATTATTGCGTCAGTAAAAGCGAAAAAACCTGTAGTGGTCTATCCTAGGTTGAAAAAATACCATGAGCATGTAGATGATCATCAGCTTGATATTGCCAAAGCCTTTGAAAAGATGAATTATGTTTTGTGCAGACATGAGGAGGATACCTTGGCAGAGGTCATCAAGCGATGCAAGAAGTATTCTTTTGCAAGGTATGTTGAAAATACCAATAAAATTTCAGGTATTATTACTGCATTTTTACATAAGGATGCTTATAAGGTATGAAAGGCTATTGTAAAGCATTAGTTAAAAGGATGCTATATATAACTCACAAGGGGGGAAGGCTATGAAGCGAAAAATATGTCTTGCAGCCTCATTAGGCGGACATTTGGAGGAGATTGCCAGGCTTGCTGAATTGGGAAATCAATATGAGGTATATCTTGTAACAGAAAAAGGAGGGTTTACTGCATTAAATCTCTGCAACAAAGTATATTATCTTAATCATATTAATCGCAAAGAGCTGCTCTTTCTACCAAAGTTTATTATTAATTTTCTTAAATCCTTCTACATACTTATAAAGGAAAAGCCTTCTAGTATTATTTCAACTGGTGCCTTGGCTACCTACCCAAGCAGCTTGTTAGGTAAGCTAATGGGAAAACAGATTATATATATAGAATCTTTTGCCAGGGTAAATTCAGCTTCTCTAACAGGGAGGCTAATGTATCGAATTTCAGATCTATTTATTGTTCAATGGGAGGAAATGCTTGAAATTTTTCCAAAAGCAGTATATGGAGGAGGTATTTTTTAAATTATCTTAAATGCAATATTTAAAGATTATATTTAAGATGGTAAGTTATTCTGTTTGTAATAATACAGCAGAGAAAGCAAAGAATACAAATAAAATATACCTTCATGAGGAGTAAAGAGATGTTTGAAACAATATTAAATAATTTTTATTTAGAGAGAATTATTTGGATTCTAAAAGTAAAACTGAAATATATATTATTAATAACCATAATAACTGCATTGTCTGCTGGGTTTTATGCTAGCTACACGCGAACATCAATCTATTCAGCTCAAATTTCCTTCTATGTATATAGTAACCCAGCTTATATTACTGACCCCACTGTAAATATTAGTAACTCGGAGTTTATCCAAGCCAGAAATCTCGTATCCAGCTATATGCAAATTCTACGAAGTAGGACCTTTCTTAATAAATTAATTAAGGAGACAGGGTTACCCTATTCCGCAGATTATATTAAAGGAAGCATGAAAGCTTCATCAATGGAAGACACAGCAGTATTTATTGTCAGTGTGCATAATCCAGACCCTGTGAATGCTATGAATATTGCAAATGCAATTGGTGATTTGGCCCCGGATGAAATTACAAGAATTGTAAAATCAGGAGGAATTGAAGTCATTGATAGGGCTGAACTACCTACATATCCTTATCAAACTACCAGTGTCTCTAAATTATCAATCATTGGTGGTCTGGGCGGTCTTGCTTTATCTAGCTTTTTGTTTTTGCTTTGCGGATTATTAGATACAACCATAAGGAAGGAATCTGAAATAAGAGATATGTTTACAATACCTATTCTAGGTGAGGTGCCTTTACTGGTTTCTGAAAGCAGGAGGAGGAAAGTGGATAAAATCTTAAATGATGCTAGCCCCTTTGCCCTAAAAGAATCCTATAACAATATAAGAACAAATTTGCGGTTTACTGGGCGTTTGGAAAAGTGTCCTGTATATGCGATAACAAGCTCAGATGTAGCTGAAGGAAAAACACTAAATGCCATCAATTTGGCCATATCATTTACACAAATTGGTAAAAAAGCCTTAGTAATCGATGCAGATATGAGAAAAAGTAGTATTAGCTCGATGCTGGACATTGAGCTTATAGATGGACTCAGTGAGTATCTTGCAGGATTTGTTGATACACCATACATAAATGAGTATATAACTAATTTATCTGTCTTGTCCTCTGGAGAGATTCCACCAAATCCTACGGAGCTTTTATCCAATAATAGGTGGCATGAATTATTGGAAAGCTGTAAAAAAGAATATGATGTAATTTTCATAGATCTACCGCCAGCTGGAATTGTTACTGATGCTCTACTGCTAACAAAGGATGTGACAGCATACATCCTAATAGTGAGAGAAAAGTTTTCAAAGTATGACAGAGGGCAGATGATGGTAGGTAGATTAGAGGCATTGGGAGCTAATATTTGTGGCTTTGTATACAACGGTATATCAATGAAATCACAGAATTATGGTTATGAATATTATGGAAAAGAATACTATAATTGATTTCCATGCACATATACTCCCGGGAATGGATGATGGGTGTGATGATTTAGCTATGTCCCTTGCTCAGCTCAAGATGGCGGCGGATCAGAATATTAGGATCGTGATTGCAAGCTCTCATTTTTATCCTCACTTGGAGAACCTGGAGGATTTCCTAAGAAGAAGGGAAGAGGCATGGAAGAGCTTATCCGCCCGAAGGGATAATGTGAATCCAATTATTAAGCTGGGAGCGGAAGTATTACTATGCAACAATATAGATAAGATGAGGGGAATTGAGAAGCTTTGCGTTGCAGGGAGCAAGGCTCTACTAATTGAAATGCCCTATATGAGGAAATGGGATATAAAGCTGATCGAAACCATGCTAAGACTTCGTGATAGAAACAAATTAGAGGTGGTAATAGCTCATGGGGAGCGTTATCCAGCGAGGGAGGTAAGAAGGCTACTGGATATAGACTTTCAGATCCAATTAAATGTGGCATCAACTGTACCGATATTTCCATCTCCATTTATTAAAAGGTGCATGGAGAAAGACCAGGTAATAGCCCTTGGGAGTGATATTCACGGACTTAGAAATAATTATAAGGATTTTTCGAGGTCTATAAAAAAATGGGGTAAGCAAGCCTTAAGGGTTATGGAAAAAACATATTATCTTCTAGAAAACGATGGTGATAATAAGTAAAAAGAGGTGAGAGCATGTTCCGTGTGAGTGTAATTGTACCCATTTACAATACAGAAAAGTATCTTCGAAGATGTATAGATTCCTTAGTAAATCAAACTCTTCAAGACATAGAGATTATTTTGGTTGATGATGGCTCGACAGATAATTCACTTTCCATCCTAATGGAATATGAGAGTAGATATCCTGATAAGGTCAAGGTATACACAAAAGAAAACGGTGGACAGGCAATGGCTAGAAACCTAGGTATCCAATGTAG
>CAZODB010000054.1:3207-7576 GCA_964578425.1 uncultured Herbinix sp. | reverse complement strand
CCGGAGGGCTTTATTTATGAGGATACTGCTTTCTACATCAAAACAATACCCTATATTGATAAAGAGGTGTATATAAAGGAGCCCTTTTACTATTATTTTCTGCGGGCTGGTTCAACCATGAATGTAAATAGGAGCAGAAGGGTTGGTAATATTTTTCCTGTGTTGGAGAACGTAGTAGAGTTTTATAAAAAATATGATTTCTATTATACCTATAAGAAGGAGCTAGAGTATTTCTGTGTGAAGATCTTGTTATGTAGTTCATTAAGTAGGATAGGGAGAATCAGGGATCAGAGCATAGCAGGTGAATTATATGAAGCTACCTTTTCCTTTATAAAGGAGCATTTTCCGGGATATAGGCAAAATTCATACTTACGAGGGAAGACTGGAATCTACCTCAAATGCATAAGGCCATGGAACTGTAAACTTGCTGGAAAAACCTTGGGCTATATTATGAAGGGATAAATCAAGGTGTAAATAAAGAGATGGGATATGAGATAGAAGAAAAAGGAGTTCAGATAAATAGGGGACAAATGAAAGGATATATAATGAAGGTATCAGTTGCAATGGCTACCTACAACGGAGCCGCTTACATACAGGAGCAATTAGAATCTATATTAAAGCAAACAAGAGCTGTTGATGAGCTTATTATATGTGATGATTGCTCTAGGGATAACACTGTGGCAATCGTAAAGGACTTTATTCATAAGCATCATTTACAGGGCAGATGGAGAATTGATGTAAATGAGAGAAATTTAGGATTTGGATCAAACTTTTTTCAGGCTATAAAAAAAACTACCGGTGAGCTTATCTTCTTCTGTGATCAGGATGACATATGGATAAAGGACCGGGTAGAGGCCATGATGAAGCTTATGAAAGTGAATCCATCTATTTTGATGCTGGGTTCGGAATATGAACCCTTTGAAAGTATGGCTGATGCTTATAAGGCCTCATCAAAGGATCTTGCAAAATTCAAAAAGGATAAGTCCTTAGAGCATCTAAAGCTAAGTGCTAAAAATATATTTATAGGTTATCTAGGATGCAGTATGTGTATACGAAGGAGCTTTTTTGATCAGATTCAGCCCTATTGGTTTGTGGGCTGGGCCCATGATGAATATGTATGGAAGCTGGCCCTAGTCCTAGATGGAGCATATGTTTATCATGGTATTACCATACGAAGACGCTTGCACTGCGCCAATGCCAGCATGGGTAAAATGAGAGATCTCAGCAAACGTATTTATTTCTTAGAGGATCTTCTAAGAGGTCATGAAGTTACTCTTAGTTTCGCAAGGGATAATGCAGGAGATAGTAGGAAAATTCAGTTAATTGAGAAAAACATTAGGTCTGTGAAATTAAGAATTGAATTATTAAAGAAGAAAAAGTACCTAAACACCATCCCTTTGATCTTTCGATACTCTAGGTATTATCATAGTCAAAGGTCTATTCCAGTGGAGCTATACATGGCTATAAAGGGGTAAAGGAGCAGGACGTGGAGAAAACTATTGCTTTGAAAGAAAGTAAATATATTAATCCTTCGAGAGGAGTAAAATCATTTTCAAAGTTCTCTCTGCTATTCTTTTTTACTCTTTATGTACTACCTCAATATTTTGGTTTACCACTTCCGTTTTTTGATTTAAGTGCACTTCGAATCATGATTATAACAATGCTTATATTCATCCTTGGAATAAAGCAAAAAAAGAATAATTTTATGGAGCTAATTACTAAAGCCCCCTATAGCAAAGTAATATGTCCATATTTACTTATAACCTTCTACACCGCAGTTTACCGGTTTGATTTTAACGCTTTTTTTTATCCCCTTATAGAGTTCATATCCTTTTATATATTAATCTATGTCATTCAGTATTCTTTTGGATTAAAAAAAACATTAAAGTATCTTATTGTATTTTCTTATATTATTACAGCTCTGGGTTTAGTGGAGTATGTTATTCAGAGATCCCCTTTTTCCTATTTAGAAATGATAAAGGGTTTATATACAGGACAGTATATTAGATCGGGACACTATCGGATTATGGGACCTATGAACCATTCATTGACATATGGTCTTATGCTAATCACTATGGTACCAATTATATGTTATGACCTTGAAAAAGAAGAAATAAATCTATTAAAAAATAAAATATTGTTCATAATGCTTGCTATAAATATTTTTCTCACTGGCTCTCGGTCAACACTTGGTATTTTTATATTTGAAGTAATCTTACTGTTTTTGTTCTCGAAAAGCCACAATATTAAGAGATACATATTATTTGGTAGTTTTTTTGCTATGGCTATTATTTTTATTTTAATAATATTTAAAAATGCTTCTTTTACAAATTATATTTTATTGCAAATTACTAGTCTTATAGATGAGCTACTAGGAAGCACCTATTCAATTAGGTATGGAGCTGACCAGGTTGGACTTACAGGTAGTTCAAACTATCGAGAACAATTGAAGTATATATTTAAGGTGGATTGGCTTAATCCGTTAATAGGAAAAGGTCGTAATATAGGCTTTTCATATGAAGTAAACGGAACACATATTCGTTCAATAGATAATTTTTATATATCAGAATTTATTCGTTACGCCTATCCTGGCATGATAAGTTATATAGTGTTTTTGTTATATTTTCTTTTTAACATGTTAAAAACGAGTATACAGAATAAATCTCAGTTTAGTAAAATGCTTTTTACTGGATCTCTATGTTTTTGCATCAATATATTATGGCTTGAAGCCTTTCCAAGGTATTTATATATTTTATTTGCTCTTTATACAGTATTCCAGAGAACCGTATTGAACCAGGAAGATAGATTAAAGAAAAACTTCAAAACATAAACATATTAAATATCATATTAAAAAGACAAACAAGATTAATGTGAATATTATCAGAATTAGGGGCAGTATGGTTAATTAGTAAAAAGGGAGTGGGAGGTGGCTTTTATAAACAAAAAAATAGATATAATTGATTACTTAAAGGGCTTCTCGATATTTACCATTGTACTATATCACTTAATTTGTTTTTATCAATTTTACATATGGAATAATGTTATAAAGATGGCTTCTAATTTAGGAGGAGCGGGTGTACATGTATTCTTTGTATGTTCAGGTTTCGGTTTATATTTATCCTACTTAAATAAACCACTTACATTTAGAAAATTTATTATTAAAAGGATGTCAAAAATATACATACCATACATATTTATTGTTCTAGTTACAGCTTTAATTCCTTTTATATATGCAGGAAAAGATAGGTTTACTGCCTTGTTAAGCCATATATTTCTATTCAAAATGTTTGTTCCAAAATATGAATCGAGCTTTGGCGGACAGTTGTGGTTTATATCAACAATAATTCAATTCTATTTAATGTTTTATTTACTTATATCTATTAAGAAGAAACTTGGAAGCAAAGGGTTTCTAATTATGAGCCTTGGAATTAGTTTGCTTTATGGAATATTAGTATCTATTGCTGGAAAAGCGGATATACGAACATGGAACAGCTTTTTTCTACAATATTTATGGGAGTTCTCATTTGGAATGGTTTGTGTAGAACTTTACTTAAAAGGTAGAGCATATAAGGTAAACATGTTGAAGCTGTTACTAATATCTATTGTGTGTTTACTCATAACAGGATTCACAGGATATATGGGTGGAGTTTATAGGATATTTAATGATTACTCATCATTAGTTGGATATGGGGGTTTGTTGTTGTTTATATATTATCTAGGTATTAATTCTATTAATCGATTTTTCATATGGATAAGTAAGTTTTCTTATATATGGTTTTTAGTTCATATTTTAACTTTTGAAATTTCGTATAAATTATTAGCTAAATACTGCCCGTCTCTTGTTTTGTTTATTATAGTTTTTATTTTAAATATTTTTGTAGGCTATCTATGCAATCGTATATATGTAAAAATATCAAACGTTTTAATATACAAGCATTATCGTTCAAACAGTGGAAGTAAAGGAGAGGTGGAGACCATATGATAAAAATCTTAAAGGTGGGACTATTATTTCATTCATTTTCAAATACCAATTTAGGCGTTGGAGCCTTAGCTATTTCAGAAAGTGAGATATTGAAGCGCATATGTGATAATTTGAATATTGGGTTAGAAATTGTTTGTTTTGAGGCCGACATTAATGGTTTATATAGAGAGGCAACATCTGCACATGTATGCTTGAAACAGACAAGCTATAACCCTATTAAAATGATCAAGTATTTTAATGATTGCCATTTTATCATTGATGCAACAGCTGGTGATAGTCTAACTGATATATACGGGTTAAAAAACTTTATTCGTATTTTTCTAATTAAATACTATTCGGTTATAGCAAAACCACCTATAATCCTGGCACCACAAACAATAGGTCCTT
>CAZODB010000054.1:0-3107 GCA_964578425.1 uncultured Herbinix sp. | reverse complement strand
GTTCCTCATGTTGTCGGAGGAATAAACGATGATAAGGATAATGATACAAAAGTTAGTATGGATCTATGTTCTAATGATCAGCGAATTAAAATGGCTCCTTTATTCAAAGATCCAATTGAAGCAAAATCATATATTAGTCAGTTTGATTTGTTTATTGGCTCTAGAATGCATGCTACTATTGCAGCTCTTTCCTCAGGTGTACTTACTATACCATTGGCATATAGCCGCAAATTCATAGGAGTTTTTGAGCCCCTAGGCTATAAAGAGACTCTAGATTTACAATATATGAGTGAGAATAAGATTATTGAGCAGATCAAGCAGATTATTATGAATAAAAAAATAATTATATCAGATATTGAAGGTATATCTACAGCAGCTATTGGCAAATTAAGTAAATATAAGACGTATTTAGAGGAGCTTATTCTGGAAAAAATAAATGAAAATACTAGTAAGGAATTAATAGGGAGTGAGAGGATTAAAACAGATGAAGGCTAAATCAAATGAATTTGAGTATATTCACTGTGTGGGTTGTGGCTTATGTGAGGCACAGTTTAAGAAGCATGTTAAAATGAAAGTTAATGATGAGGGCTTCATTAGACCCTTTTTTAATAGAAGCTATGATCAAAAGAGAATACAAAGCTTTTGTCCTATAAGTAGGGCGCCTAATAGATATTCTAATAATATTTGGGGCCAATATGAGGCAGTATTTTTGGGAGCATCTCAAAATAGAGATATAAATGAATTAGGGTCCAGCGGGGGGGTTATTACTCAGCTGTTACTATATCTTCTAGAATCAAAAATGGTCGATAGGATAATACATATAGGAGCTAAGAGCGATAGCCCTCTTGAGAATACGACTTATGTCAGCAAATCAAGAGAGGATATAATTCGAAATGCTGGTTCTAGATATTCTCCAGCTTCTCCTTTGTCAGGAATAGATGAATATTTAGCACAGGACATGAGATATGCCTTTGTAGGAAAACCTTGTGATATTAGGGCATTAAAGAACTATGCCATAGAGAACCCTTTAGTTAATGAAAGAATTATATTTACTATATCTTTTTTCTGTGCTGGAACTCCAAGCTACAAGGGTACTGACCAAATACTAGAAGAGTTGAAAGTAGATAAAAAAGATGTAATTGAGTTTAGATATAGAGGAAATGGTTGGCCAGGATTTGCAACTGCTATTACCAAAAATGGTGAAAAAAAATCTATGACCTATAATGAATCTTGGGGAAATATTCTCAGAAAATATGTACAACCTCATTGTAGATGGTGCGCTGATGGGGTTGGGGAATTTGCAGATATTTCTTGTGGTGATGCCTGGTACCTTGATACGAATAATAACCCGATTTTTATGGAGAACAAAGGAAGAAATGTTATTTTTGCCAGAAGTAAACAAGGAGAAAGTGTCCTTGAGATGATGGCAGAGAATAAAATGATTAATATTATAGAATTTTCAGATATGATAAGCACTCTAAGGAGCATGAATTACTATCAATATTATAGAAAGGCTACAATGATTGGTAAAATATTAGCCCTGAAGCTATTATGCTTGAGGACACCTAAGTATAAATTAAAAACTCTATGGTCTTGGAGCCATAATATTGAGATAAAATATAATGTCAAAATATTTATTGGAACCATATTAAGAAAATTACAAAAAAAATTCTGATATGTATGTAGGATACTGAACAAACTTTAAAAATCACGACATTGAAAGGATGCTCTTTTTATGAATAATTAACATATGAGCTAAGTGAAGATAATGAATATAAAATCAATAGCATTTGTTAAAGATTTTGCCTATACATTTAGTAGTAATATCATTTCCTTATTTACATCTGCACTAGTAGTACTTATTGTTCCTAAGGTTATAGGGGTAAGTGAATATGGATACTGGCAACTGTATATTTTTTATTCATCTTATGTAGGGTTTTTGCATTTTGGTCTGATTAGTGGAATTTATTTAAAGCTTGGGGGGAAGGAATATCAGGATATTGACAAAAGAACTATTGGTTCACAATTTTATTTACTATATGTAATTCAAGTGTTTATTGCTCTATTGATTATAGTGTCTGTACATATATTTGTTAAGGATCCAAATAGAAGCTTTATATTCTACGCGATTGCATTAAGTACCATTTTAACAAATATGCGTGACTTGATAATATTTATCTTTCAGGCTACCAGCAGAATTAAAGATTATGCAAAAGTAGTGTCTATAGGTAAGCTATTATATTTAGGTATAATTATCTTTTTTCTCATATTGGGTTTGGGAGAATATAGACTGATGATTATAGCAGACTTGATAGGTATACTAGTGGCTTTATTATATGCAATATTTATGTCAAGAGACATGGTTTTAATTAAACCAAGATTACTAAGACACAATATTAAGGAAGCTGCACATAATATAAATATTGGAAGTAAGCTCATGATAGCTAACATTGCGAGTATGTTGATTATCGGAGTGGTAAGGTTTGGGATAGAACGTGCCTGGGATGTTGAGACATTTGGAAAAGTATCGCTTACTTTAAGTGTATCAAACTTAATTATGGCTTTTATAAATGCAATAGGAATTATTATTTTCCCAATACTAAGACGAACTGATGAAACTAAGTTAGCAGAGATATATGTACTTATCAGGGAGCTTTTAATGGTAGTACTGCTTGCTTTATTGATTGGTTACTATCCTATAAAATCTATTCTGTCAGCTTGGTTGCCAAAATACTCAGATAGCCTAATGTATATGGCATTGGTTTTTCCTATGTTTATACTTGAGGGAAAGATGGCTTTGTTAATAAACACTTATTTGAAAGCTCTTAGAAAAGAAAAGATTTTGCTCAAGATAAATATAATATCAGTTATAATTAGTTTATTTTTCACACTATTAACTACTGTAATTCTGAGAAATTTAGACTTGGCTGTTCAATCAATAGTAGTAATACTAGCAATCAGATCTGTTTTGGCAGAAACTGCTGTAACAAAAATACTTAAAATCAATACGAGAAAAGATATACTGCTAGAATTATCCTTAATGCTTGTATTTATTATATCAGGCTGGTTCATAAATTCTTGGATGACCACAATAGTATATGCTACGG
>CAZODB010000053.1:10783-12688 GCA_964578425.1 uncultured Herbinix sp. | reverse complement strand
ACCTGTCATTGGTGTCATGTTATGTCTAGGGAAAGCTTCGAGGATGAGGAGGTTGCAGATTATCTTAATGATAACTATGTCTCTATCAAGGTTGATAAAGAAGAACGTCCGGATATTGATAATGTATATATGACCATCTGCCAAGCAATTACAGGTCATGGGGGCTGGCCGCTTACTATAATTATGACTCCAGATGCCAAGCCCTTCTATGCCGCTACCTATCTACCCAAAAACACCGGCTACGGACTATTAGGACTTATGGATTTATTGTCTCAGATTCACGAAGGCTGGCTTCAGAATCAAGATGATATGATAAAAACTGGCAACAATATTAGACAGATTATGAAAAGAGAATTTGAGGGTAGATCTGATAAAGCTGATGTAAGCAAGGATCTTGTGGATCTTGCAGTTACACAACTGAAACAGAGCTTTGACCACGATTATGGTGGTTTTGGAAATGAGCCTAAGTTTCCTAGCCCTCATAATCTTATGTTTCTTCTGGCTTACTCTAATCTTAAAGCAGATGAAAAGTCCTTATTTATGGTGGAGAACACCTTAACAAATATGTATAAGGGCGGAATATATGATCATATCGGCTATGGCTTTTCTAGATATTCCACAGATGCCAAATGGTTGGTGCCTCATTTTGAGAAAATGCTTTATGACAATGCCCTTCTAGCAATCGCTTATCTTGAGACCTACCAGCATACGAAAAATCCATTATACAAAACCATTGCTAGTCAGATTCTCGAATATGTCAGTCGCGAAATGACGGATAGAGAAGGAGGCTTTTACTCAGCTCAGGACGCAGATAGCGAAGGAGTTGAAGGTAAGTACTATGTCTTTAAGCCCGAAGAGATAACTGGAGTCCTTCAAAATGATGACTCCAGCTTCTTCAATAACTATTTTAATATAACAAAGGATGGTAATTTTGAGGGCTCTTCCATTCCCAATCGTCTTCATGCAACGGAGCTTAATCCCGATAACGAAAGAGTCTCAAGACTATGTAATTATATCTATAGATATCGTCAGAACCGCTATAAGCTACACAAAGATGATAAGATTCTAACCTCATGGAACAGCCTTATGATATCTGCCTATGCTAAGGCGGCCGTTATACTACAGCGCAAGGAATATGCTGATATTGCCAAATGGGCAGTAGACTTTATCAACACAAAGCTAATAGATGATGAAGGCAGGCTTTATGTTAGATACCGGGAAGGCGAGGCTGCAAATAATGGCAACCTGGATGATTACGCTTATCTGTGCCAGGCTCTTCTATGTGTTTATGACGCAACCTTTGATATCCGATATCTGAAGCAGGCCATAGAAATTGCCGATAAAATGCTGCTGGATTTCTGGGATGATATAAATGAAGGCTTCTTCCTAACTGGAAACGAATCAGAGGAACTAATCTATCGTCCTAAAGAGGTCTTTGACGGGGCAACTCCTTCAGGCAACTCAGTAGCTGGATATGTACTTCAAAGAATAGCCCATATTACCGCTAATCCTAAATACAAGGAATATGCAGATAAACAGCTACGCTTCCTTGCAGGGCAAGCTAAGGATCACCCGGCTGGTTATTGCTTCGCCCAGCTTGCATTTCTTGGTGCCTTGTATCCTTCAAAAGAAATTATATGCCTAGTTAGTAACAAAGACGATAATGTCACTACAGCTAAGACCGTCAAAAAAAACCCTCAGGAAAATCCTGAGTTTGAAGATTTAAAAAAATATATGGCGGACCACTACAACCCAAATATGACTGTGCTTGTCAAGACAAAGGAAAACGAAAAAGAACTGCTAGAAATCGCCGAATATGTCAAGGACTATCAAACCATAGATGACAAAACCACATATTACATCTGCGAAGACCATCGCTGTCAATCACCTGTCACAAAATTGTAA
>CAZODB010000053.1:6177-10683 GCA_964578425.1 uncultured Herbinix sp. | reverse complement strand
AACAAATCGGTACCCGGTACAGCTTTGTAGTAAACTGTACCGGGTACCGATTTAAACTAACCTAGTTCATCCATTGAGATAAGCGTAATATTTTCCTCATCTGATATTCTTGTTAATTCACTTGAAAAACCACTTTTCGAAAATAGATAATAATATACCTTAATATCTTCTCCCGAGGGAACAAATTTTCTTTTTAGGTTCATATAGTCAGATAGACTAAACTTCGAGTTCCTAAATTTACATTCACCTAAAATGAGATTCCTTCTTTTGGAATCCGTGGCCATTATGTCTAGCTCTTCGCCCTTTTCCCACCAACGTCCAATCTGAGTATAGCGAAAGGGCAATTGATTATTCATATTTAGTCTACGTATATATTCTATACAAATTGATTCAAATATATGAGATGCATATTCATCTAATTGTGGTTCTATAATATGCTTATAAACCCCCTCAACATCCCCAGCCTCCAATTCAGATATATTGGGGAATACGAAGGCATACCAAAATCTAAAGTAATTATCCGTAAGCTTATACAATCCCCTCTGGATATTTGCCCTGGTCTTAACTCTATCTGTAACCGAAAATTCTCTCTCAACAATACCTAAATCCATAAGGTTTTTAAGATATGGTGTCAATTTACTTTTGTCTATTTGAGTTTTAAGATAGATATCGTTTAATTTTGTATTACCTAAGGCAATCGCTTCTATTATTGTATTGTATATATTGGTTTCCCTTAATTCTTGTCGCATAAGAAACTCTACTTCATTATATAGTATACTCCCTCTATGCAATATATTTTCCTTGATATTATTATCGATTGACCCGGTTGCATCAAATTGCTTAAGATAGTGAGGTATACCTCCCAGTATTGAATAAGCTAGGATTTTATCATGTATAGAAAAGCTTGGAAAGAATTTGATTACATCAAAATAGCTCATTGATTTCATCTTTAGGATACCTGTGGCTCTTCCATATAGAGGGTTTTTTTCTGATAAAACTTCCTTCTCAATAAATGACATTGAGCTGCCACATAGGACAATCATAATGTTTTCATTCTTTAGAATGTTATCCCATAAATTCTGTAGAATTGAAGGTATGGACTTATTCCCCTTCACCATATAAGGAAATTCATCAATTATAAGGAGCTTTTTTCTTCTAAAGGGTAAATCAATTATGCTTTTAAAGGCTTGCTCCCAGTCTTGAAATTTATTTATATAACGTGCTGCAGGAATACCCTTTGATAGGATACGTTCACTAAATGCCTTTTGCTGTGCCTCATCTGTATATTCTGTACAAGAATAAAAGACATGCTCCTTATCCTTACAAAATTCTCTTAAGGTTTCTGTCTTTCCAACGCGCCTACGCCCATATAGTACTATCAGTTGACCATTTTCCGTCTGGTATCTACTGTTCAGAAACTCTAATTCACTCTCACGACCAATGAACATACCTACCTCCACTTATATGTCTGTGTGATATTAATAATTAAGATTATAATAATTATGATTATATACATTTTATTCTAAGTTTATTTGTATGTCAAGGTAAAGATTATCTTCTTTGCACCATTGGTGCCAGGGACCGTTTACACCAGATTGTGGTCCCTGGCACCAATTTCACCTCAACAAATCGGTACCCGGTACAGCTTTGTACCGGGTACCGATCTATTTGTAAACTATATCTAACAACCTATTTATTTTAAATACTTCTTAAGGGTTTTTCTTATTGCACCCTTACCAGCAATCATTTCTAAGAACATTCCTTCTATCTTTTCTCCTAGGCCGACATCATATAGATTAACTGCGAAAATCTTATCATTGGATAGGATGGGCTTTAGCAAACTATTATCTATGGAAGTGTCTCCAAGTTTTATATTTTTAACATATCTCATCAGCTCGTCCAGTAGTGGATCGGAGCTAGGAGTAAAGGGATTGCCTTCATCATCGACCCCCATCAGATATCTACACCATCCAGCTATTGTAAGAGGAATAAAGGCAAGGTCTGTAACCTTAAGAGTAGTGCTATCCCTATATGCCTTAATGGTTTCTCCAAATCGAATCGGTATCTTCTGAGAGGTATCAGTAGCTATACGCTGAGGTGCGTCAGGCATAAATGGATTGGGTAAACGAACCTCCAATACGGCCTTTATAAAATCCATAGGATCAATTACACCAGGATTAACAACAACAGGCATACCCTCATCATAGCCAATCTTGTTGACCAACTTAACCAACTCAGGATCTCGCATCTCTTCCCATATCCTTGTATAGGATAAAAGACAACCGAAGATTGCCAGTGCCGTGTGAAGGGGATTAAGACATGTGCATACCTTCATCTTCTCGATCTTATCAACAGTCTCCCTATCTGTGAAGATGAATCCTGCCCTTTCAAACGGAGGTCTTCCATTAGGGAAGGCGTCCTCTACCACGAAATATTCTGTCTCTTCAGCATTTACAAAAGGAGCTGTATAGGTATTCTTAGAGGTTATAATAAGCTCAGTATCCTTAAAACCATCTTCTTCTAAGATTTTCTTAACATTATCATCCGGCCTTGGGGTTATTTTGTCTATCATACTCCATGGAAATGCCACCTTATTCTTATCCCTGACATAATCAAGGAAGTCTTCCTCCATGTAGCCATTTTTAACCCAATGCTCTGCATAGGCCTCTACCGCGACAAATAGCTTGTCACCGTTATGGGAGCAATTATCCATGCTTACCATAGAAATTGGGTACATGGCAGGTTGCATTCCTGACCCAGTGACATCTGACAGCTGATCATTATCTTTAGAATTGTCGCTCATAGCAATGGTGATGCCAATATATCTTTCATATAACAAAGCTGTGATTTTACCCATAAGATGAACCGGATTTTTATATCCTGCACTAAAATCCTCCGATACAGCACCCAAATATTCACCACTTGAATCTACAAGACTATAGCCCTTTTCTGTTATGGTAAAGCTCACTATCTGTAGGGATGGTTTACGAAATATCTCCTTCAACCTCTCCCACTCATCCTTATTATTTGCATCAGCTGCTACAGATTCTACTACGCTTCCGATAACCTTCTTCTCGATGTTCCCATCTGACTTTAGGACAACAAGTAGACTTAAATCATCATAAGGCTTATAGGCCTTCTCGATAATCTCATAGTCAAATCCCTCAGCGACGATTACACCTCTATCATAGCTTCCCTCATCGAGCATTTTATGAAGACCTGCTGCCGGGAAACCACGAAAGATATTTCCTGCACCAAAATGTATCCAACTAGGATCATCCATGGTGACTGTACGCAGAACTTCTCTGTCATACTTGGGAAGCTCATAACCTTTATCTTGCCATGAGGAATTATAATTAACTAGCTTCATCTTCTCTTCCTTTCCTACTCCTGGCTCTTTCTGATAGCCTCCCATAAGCCATTCAAATACGCCACACCAAGGGCTCTATCATATAGACCATAGCCCGGTCTTGCCTGCTCATCCCAAATCATTCTGCCATGATCAGGACGTGCTACACCGTCAAAGCCAATATCATTTAATGCTTTAACAATCTCATACATATCAAAATTACCATCTGAGGATAAATGTGAGCTTTCGTGAAACACACCATCACAATCAAACTTCATATTTCTTAGATGTGTAAAATGTATTCGTTTGCTTATCTTAGGGTTTCTAATAATGTTAGGAAGATTATTCTTTAGATTACTTCCTAAGGATCCCGTACATAGGGTAAAGCCGTTATAAATACTATCATTTAATGAGGCTATCTCCTCTAATGCTTTCTCACTAGTCACTATTCTAGGTAAACCAAATACACTCCAGGCCGGATCATCCGGATGGATTGCCATCTTAATCTGATACTTTTCACATGTCGGCATAATAGCATCTAAGAAATATTTAAGATTAGCCATAAGCTTCTCAGCAGTTACATCCTTATACTTCTCGAATAGATCCATGATTTCATCCTTCCGGTTTGGCTCCCAGCCCGGAAGTACAAAGCCTCCACTTTCCTTCTCTATCCGTTCGAACATCATCTCAGGTTGGATTCCCTTAATAATATTCTCGTCATATGCCAGCACTTGCGATCCATCCTCAAGCTCCTTTGCCAGATCGGTTCTTGTCCAGTCAAAGATTGGCATAAAATTATAGCATACCATATGAACATCTGCCTTACCGAGATTCTCAAGTGAAATTATATAATTCTTAATATACTGATCTCTTGAAGGTAATCCAATCTTGATATCCTCGTGAATATTCACACTTTCTATTCCTATAAGCTTAAGACCGGCTGCTTCTACCTCCTTCTTAAGCTCTAATATATCCTCTAGCTTCCATGGCTCACCGGCAGGTATGTCATGCAGAGATGTCACGACACCAGATACACCGGGTATTTGCTTAATATGTTCCAACTTTACACTATCATGTTTCTTACCAAACCAACGTAATGTCATATCCATAGGCTTCATCCTTTCAATATAGGTATCCAGTACAACATTTCGGTACCA
>CAZODB010000053.1:4183-6077 GCA_964578425.1 uncultured Herbinix sp. | reverse complement strand
TTGGTACCAGGTACGCTTTTTAGGTACGCTTTTTACTTTTTTTAATGTTGTACCCGGTACCAAATAACCCTTTTAATAAATTTTCCTTCCCTTTATATCCCCTATACCTGATTTTCTGTAAAAATACGTATTGACTCTATCACGCCATTCCTTGGCATTGCTAAGCTGCATATCAAAGCGCTCGCAGACTCTTTTATATACATCCTCTGGCACTACTTGCTTTAATCCTTCCCAATCTCTTATCATCGTCTCTACTTCATCTACCCCTTCAAAATGGGTATCGTAGATATGCTGAATAAGGGTCTTACCACTCTTTAGCTTATAGCCATATTCGATGTAGTGGAAGAAAAGCAATAGTTCTTCGGGACAGCTATCCTTATTCTCATACATTGACGCATTTGGTTCATTGTATTGCCCTGCATAACCCGTACCATTTTTAACAGTTCTGTCGACACCTATACCATTTCTATCGGCTCTATGATAGGTACCCCATCTATCATACTCATAGCCATCTACATTGGGTCCATAATGATGATTCGGATTTACCATCCATCCAATTCCCAAAGGAGATGTATATTTCTCATATACAGACCAGGATTTCATAAGAATATCAAGCACGGTTTTCACTACTTTCTCCTCATGAGGAAATGTCTGTAGAATCCATTCCCTGGCTATTTGCTCAGAAGTAATATCTGTATCCCAGGATAGCCTACCAAACCCATAAAAATTGGAGGCGACAAGGTCATGACCTGTCCAGTTATAGTCATTTCCAGTATTAGTAACCGCTGCCATACCACAATTAGTCTGCTTGTAGGTTCTTCCTGATACTATATCGGCTATAGACCCCTTGTCCTTCTTGGCATAGGTTTCAAACTCGAGAATCTCCTTCCACATAGGGATTAGGTAGCATAGATCCTTTTGCTGACCCGTATATTCTTGTGCTGCTTGAACTTCAATAATCATATTAGTGTTCTTTAGGGCTCCAAACAAGGACGATACAGGCTCCCTTACCTGAAAATCCATGGGGCCATTCTTAATCTGCAGGATGACATTATCATCGAATTTACCGTCCAAGGCAACAAAATTATCATAGGCAGCCCTAGCACGATCCATCTTATAATCTCTCCAGTCCTGTTGACAGTTGTATACAAAACAACGCCAAATCAGAAGACCTCCATAAGGCTTTAAGACTTTTGCAAGCATATTTGCCCCGTCCGCATGAGTTCGCCCATATGTAAATGGACCTGGTCTACCCTCGGAGTCTGCTTTTATTAAAAACCCTCCAAAATTTGTAATAACGTCATAAACCCTTTTAACACTGTCCTGCCACCACTTGATTACTCCCTTATCCATCGGATCAGAAACTGCTAGACCGCCAATTTCAATTGGTGCAGCAAAGTTTGCACTGATATATAGCTTAATTCCATACCCTGCAAATATATCAGTCATCACCTTAAGCTTATCCAGATAGCGATCTGTGATCAGCTCCGATGCAGCTCCACGTACATTTACATTGTTGATAACCGTTGCATTAATACCAACAGATGCAATAAGTCTGGCATAATCCTTTGTTCTCTCATTAATTATTATTTCTTCATTTTCAAAGAAGAAGGAATTACCTGAATAGCCCCTCTCGATACTGCCGTCCATGTTATCCCAATGGTTAAGAATCCGTATATTGTTTTTCGGGTTCTGAATAATGTCAATTCCCCTTATAGCCTCTCCCTGGGCGATTCTTCTAATCAGGTCAAAGCTTCCATACAAAAGGCCCTTATCAGTTCTTGCTTCGATTTGAATTTTAGCTCCGACTTGTTTTAAACAATATCCCTCATTACTGATCTTAGAGCAATTCTCTAAAATATCTTCAGAGCTATTATTATCAGTAACTCCAGAG
>CAZODB010000053.1:1169-4083 GCA_964578425.1 uncultured Herbinix sp. | reverse complement strand
CATGATTACTCTCAGGGCTAATACTTAGAATCAGCCCTTTCTTTATATTATTAAGCTGCAAACTATCCGTCACGTAATCAACTTTACAATTAATAGATAGTAGCTTTTTAAAAGCAATTGTTAGCTCATCTACAGTATTATCAATTATGGCAGTCTTCTGCCTATTAACATAAACCGTTATATTAGAGAGCAAATCCTTGTCTTGGTAATTACTTATGGGATTATAATTTAGCCAACATTGACTATATTTCATATGCTTCCTCCAAAAAAGTATTTGTCTAAAAGTTTAATTACTGTATAGCATCTGTTGCCACTAACTCACGACCAAAGTCATAAGAATGTGTGGCAACTAATTCAGATTATATACTATAATAAAGGCGAACGCAATTGCGTTCGCCGATATGATTTTGTAATAACTAGCCTTGATTACACTATAAATCTACAGTTTTATAGTCTGATTCGAACGTAAGGTCTTACTATAGGGCTTCTTTCCTGTTAACTTTATGCTTCTTGCATCTGGTTGACTAGTTCCAATATAGACCTCATATTCTCCTTCATTAATAACTAGATTTCCTTCGTTATCATAAAGGCCAAAGGCTGTATCCTTAAGTTCGATCGATATTGTTTTTGCTTCTCCAGGATTTAGATTCACCTTTTTAAGTCCCTTAAGCTGTGGGTTAGGTGCACCCTCCTGTTTAAACTTGACATAAACCTGTAAGGTCTCTGCACCAGGCATGCTACCTGTATTTTTTATATCAGCAGTACAGACTATATTCAGCCCACCTGCATTACCCTGAGCCAGCTCTTCTGAATTAACTGACACATTAGATAATTCGAAGTCTGTATAGGATAATCCATATCCAAAAGGATATAGGGCTTCGTTATTCATATAACGATAGGTTCTACCTGCCATATTGTAATCTGTGAAATCAGGCAGCTCCTCTGTGGTACGATAGAAGGTTACAGGAAGCTTTCCTTCCGGTGAGTAATCACCAAATAGCATCTCTGCAATAGCTCTTCCACCCTGAGCACCGGGATACCATCCCTGTACAATAGCCGGTATATTCTCATCTGCCCAAGGAACACTTAAAGCACTTCCAGATAGCAGTACAAGAATTATAGGCTTACCACTCTTATATAATTCCCTTAATACATCCTCCTGAAGTCCTGGGAGGTTCAGATTAGGCTTATCACCACTGGCGAACTCATTGCCTTGGTCTCCCTCTTCACCTTCTAGACCAGGGTCTAATCCAAAGCAAGCGATAACTACATCACTCATATCACATACCATTCTTGCCTCGGCTATTCTGTCATTTTCCTGACCCAGTCCTTGAACAGAATTTTTGAATAAATGACAGCCCTCAGAGTAGAACACTCTGGTATCTTCACCTAAATACTCCTTAACGCCCTCTAATACTGTGATATATTCTGAAGCAGTACCCTCGTAATTACCTACTAAAGCCTTTCTATTATCGGCATTCGGTCCTATAACTCCCACTGTCTTTAATTTAGATTTATCTAAAGGAAGAATGTTATCTTCATTCTTTAATAGTACTATGGATTTTCTAGAAGACTTTAAGTTTAGCTCTAAATGCTCCTTAGTATCCACCTGATCATAGCCAATACTATTAAATGGAACCTTCTCTGCACTATCAAATAAGCCCAGCTTCATGCGTGTTGTAACCAATCTTACTACTGCCTCATCTATAGTCTTTTCCTCTACAAGGCCATCTCTAACAGCAAGAAGCAGATTACCAAATAAATTACCACAATTAAGATCACAGCCATTATTCATAGCTAAAGCTACAGATTCAACCGGTGTAGATGTCACCTTGTGGAACTCATGGAAATCCTTAATTGCCCAGCAATCAGATACTACATGTCCCTTAAAACCCCATTCTTCTCTTAAGATATCCTGAAGTAAAGTCTTGCTTCCGCAGCAGGGTTCGCCATTTGTACGGTTATAAGCGCCCATAACCGATTCAACATCAGCCTCTTGAACACAGGCCTTGAATGCGGGAAGGTAGGTCTCATATAGATCCTGAGTTGAGCATTCAGCATTAAAGCTGTGCCTTACATCCTCAGGACCTGAATGAACTGCAAAATGCTTAGCGCATGCAGCAGCCTTCATATACTTACTATCATTTCCTTGAATTCCATTTACAAATCTAACACCCAGCCTTGAACTAAGATATGGATCCTCACCATAGGTTTCATGGCCTCTTCCCCATCTGGGATCACGGAAAATATTAACGTTTGGTGACCAGAAGGTTAGACCCTTATATATATCATGATCACCATATTTTTGCTGTGCATTAAATTTAGCTCTGCCTTCTGTAGAAATAGCATCTGCTACTTCCTCTAGCAGCTCCTCATCAAATGTAGCTCCTAGTCCGATTGCCTGTGGAAACACTGTGGCGACACCTGCACGGGCGACTCCATGTAAGGCCTCATTCCACCAGTTATAAGCCTTTACACCAAGCCTTTCTATGGCAGGAGCAGTATAGAGGGTTTGAAATACCTTTTCCTCAAGTGTCATTCTGGATACAAGATCCTTAGCTCTTTCTTCAAAGCTAAGTGTTTCATCTAAATACGCCTTATTATCTTGCATATAATTTCCTCCTGATATTAATACTAATCAATGTTGCTATTTATAATGTATTAGTGACCTTCTAACAAAATATTATACTTGTATACATTTAAAAATCCATAATAGCATAAAATGCCTCTTTAGGTTCATGATTCTCATCAAATAGCATAGGCCAATTCTTGCGATTCCTAGCCGGAAAATGATCCAACCAAGTATAATCATCCGCTACACCCCAAAGAGTAACATTATCAACTAAATCCTTGTACTCTCTAAGTATCTTAAATCCTTCTTTATAAAGGGCTGCCTGCTTCTTTAATAATTCAG
>CAZODB010000053.1:0-1069 GCA_964578425.1 uncultured Herbinix sp. | reverse complement strand
TTAAATGCATAATCCATGAAATCCTCTCCGATAATGTCAACCCATGGGCTTTTTCTAAACAATGTATCGCCCTTATCTTCTATGGCCTCATTAACCACATCCCAGCAAAAAATATCATTTTCATATCTTTTTCCAACGCAAGTTATATGATCCTTCATTCGTTTTAGAAGTACATCCTTTGTGGCATCTTCAAACACCCATCTTGGAGTTTGATTATGCCATACGAATGTATGACCTCTCATAACCATATTATTATCCTTAGTGAATTTTACTGTTTTGTCTGCATGATCAAATTGATATTCATTTTCTTTACCTTGCAGGCGAACAAACTTTGTATCATTCTCACTAGTTATACTATTAAAGTGCTTTAAAAGTAGATCCTTGTGAGTCTCAATCGTTCTTAAACTAACTGCTGCTCCTATCTTAAAGTAATCCTTGTATTTCTCCATTAATCCCATCATATAGCTGTACCTCATTTTCGTATAATGTTTAGCTTTATTTTTATATGTTTTTATATGATATCCAATCGAAGTCTGCATGGTTGCTGCTACTTGCACCGTTTGATGAGCAGTATAGGCCTATGGTATTGCCTACAAAACCACCAGCAACATCAGTGCTAAGCATTCTACCATCAACATCTGCTTCAAGGGTATGATATACCGCATTGTCGTAGCTATATGAAAAAGTCAGTTTCTGCATATCGGCAGAGATTCGAAGCTGTATTTGACCTTTATTTATATCATGCTCTAGGGAGACTATCTCCTTAATAACCTCTTCCTTACCAGCCTTACACCTTATTAGGCATAGGGTCTTTTGACCATCCTTTAACGTGATAACAAAACGGTAATTGAATTCATTACTCTGCAACATAACGATTCCTGCTTCTTCTGTATCTGTCATAGGGTTGAATTCCATCTTAGTCTCTACTACAAAGCTCATCCCCGTCTGACGAACACTTACAAAAGTGGGGCTTACAAGCTCTGTCAGCTTTTCAGGAGCAAGCCTCATTCTAAGATATCCCTTTCTCTCCTCTAGACTATAATTATCAAGATTAGGATTTCTTAGATAT
>CAZODB010000052.1:6187-12731 GCA_964578425.1 uncultured Herbinix sp. | reverse complement strand
TACTGCAACTAAGGACGACTCAGAACAACTTAATACGATTCAGAACCTCTCAGGACACTTTTCTTGGGAGGTTTTTGTATGTTTTTCTAGGGAACTGTGGTAAAATACTAATAGAAATATAATTGTAAAAGAGATGAAAAGCATGCCAGAAATATCTTTGTTTTATGGTATTCGCGTGACTATGTATTACGATGATTACAATCCACCGCATTTTCATGCTGATTATAATGGTAACAAGGCCATTGTGGATATTTGTAATTCCAGAATAATAAAAGGTGCATTACCGTCTAGACAGCTTAAATTGATTTTAGCGTGGTGTGTAATTCATCAAGATGAATTGATGCAAAATTGGGAATTGTCTAAAGATGGAAAGCCATTAAATAGAATAAGCCCATTGGTATAAGTGGAGGTGAGAGACTATGTTTCCTGAAATTGTTCAAGTGGTTCCAAATAGTAATTATACAGTTACAGTTTATTTTGAAGATGGAAAGATTGTTTTATATGACGTTTCTCCATTATTGGAGAAAGAAATTTTCCTACCATTAAAGGATATAGAAATTTTTATGAATACATGTACAATACTTAACGATACATTGGCATGGGATTTAGCTGGTAATAGAGATGCGGGTAAATGTATTGATATTGATCCTGAAACACTGTATGCTTTACCATCGATAGAAGACAGAATTGCATAAACAGAAATATATGATAGTTGGGTTAAATCCAGCCACCGTCTAACCCTATAACCTGACCGGTAAGGTAGCTATTGTTTTGTGATAATTGATATACTAGACTAGCTACTTCTTCTGCCTTGCCTAATCTGCCTGTTGGAATTTCATCAGTAAGCTGTAATCTTTCTTCATCGGTAAGTATGTGATTCATCTCAGTATCTATGGCGCCGCAAGCGATGGCATTTACTTGGATGTTACTGGGGGCAAGCTCCTTGGCCAGAGCCCTTGTAAATGCATTTATTCCTCCCTTGGAGGCTGAATATGCCACCTCGCAGGAAGCACCGACATTCCCCCAGACGGAGGATATATTAATAATTTTACCGCTCTTTTCTTTAACCATATCTGGGATGGCTAGTGAGCAACAATTATATACTGAAGTAAGATTAGTCGCTATAATACTATTCCAGTCCTCGATTGTCATATCTGTAAGAAGGCCCATATAGGATATGCCTGCATTGTTCACCAGTACATCTATAGGTCCGAATTGCTCTCTAATCAGTAGGAACATATCCTTCACCTTATCATTGTCCCCCATATCTCCCAAGAAAGCCATACAGGAAACCTTATACTGCTCTATATCAGACTTGGTTTGTAGCAATTTCTCTTTACGGCTGCATCCGTTTATTACAACATTATAGCCCTCTTTTGCAAACCTAATAGCAATAGCCTTTCCAATTCCTCTGGATGATCCCGTTACAAGAGCGGTTTTTTTATTATTGTTGATCTTGGGCATATGGATCTCCTATCTCTCATGAATTTGCAGATTAGGAAGTCAAATGCCTTGCATTTTCGTTTGTCATAGACTAATCTGCTTCTGTCTGTATATTATATCATGAATTCGCAGATTAAACTCGAAAGAATTTAGCTTTCTCGTTCGCAAGTTCACATATATCACAGCTTGTTTCCTTTATAAAGCACAGTTGCTTAGAATTTTGCAGTGTGGTAAAATAATTTAAGATGAGGGGTGGACACATGAGAAAAAGTGCGGGTAAAATATTTGCAATAAGGTTTCTAAAATCCCTTCTTTTTTTTATTTTTATAGGTATAATCATTGTATTTGTCTATAAATTAGTAATAAATGTTTATGGGGATGAGGATGAAAGGTTTGTAGAGGCTGTCACCGCTGTTAGAAAGCAGACTTTTTTAACTGAAGCAAGTATTGATGATGTATCAAAGCATCTGATCTATTGCGTAGATGAGGAAACCGGAGATATTAAAAAGCTGATTTTAGAGATATATGACTGCCAAAGGCTGATGCTTTATTATATTACTATTCCTATCAAAACTCAGCTAACATTATCTGATTCTTTACATAGAGAGCTTGTTCTTATAAAACCATCAATTCCTGGGTTCCTAAAGCTTTCCGCTATAACAGGGTATTTGCCGAAGGAGACTGTATATGAATATGGGGTATTGATGATTGAGGAGCTACTAAAGATTCAAATAAGCTATTATACTGTTGTTCCGCAAAGCATATACGATACTGTGTTTGAAACTGAACTTATAGGACAAAAAGCAAATAATAAGCAAAGCCCAGAGAATGCATTTCCAAGGGAAGTGTTTTCTGATGTATTTTTGGAGCATTTACGCACGATAGAAACAGAGACAGGATTACGTAATTATATAGAAGAGTTATATACTAAGGTTACATCAAATCTGTCTTTTGAGGATAAACTTAATTATATAGAAAGCTATCTGAGCACCCAGGGAAAAAACATTATTTTTGAGGTTATTGCAGGGGAGGATAGTAATAGTGCCTATACAATTGATGAATTCTTGGTAGACAAGCAACTTAAGGCTTACTTAGGTGAATAAATACAATATAAAAATTAAATGATGAGGTACATAGAAAATATGTATGGTAAAAAATAAATAGGTTAAAGGCTATGAAATAGAAAGGTCAAATAATGTCAGGTAGAAAGATAAGAAGCAAAAATAATGAATTATTTAGAAAATATATTATAATAGTTGTAGGATCATTTTTAATGGCTATAGCTATAAATCTAATATATGAGCCTTTAGGTCTTGTAACCGGAGGCTTATCCGGGCTAGCTATTGTGGTCAAGGAAATTACTAGTTCTATTTGGGATGGTGGATTTCCCGTATGGCTTTTTACAACTATAGTAAATATACCTTTGTTCATAGTGGCTATAAAGATTTTGGGTATAAGAACTATGCTTAATGTATTTGTTGGTACAGTGAGCTTAATCATTGCCTTGTTGGTTATTCCTATATATGATTTTCAGTTTGATGATATGCTACTGTCATCTGTCATGGGAGGAGCCATAACAGGTGTGGGTCTGGGAATGGTGTTTTCTGTATTTGCATCCACAGGAGGAACAGATCTGCTGGCTACACTAATCCATAAATATAAACGACATGTTTCAATTCCGTTTATTCTCACATTTATAGATGGAGCAATAATTGTTATTGGTGCTTTGGTGTTTGGATTAGGAAATGCTCTATATGCTATTATAGCTGTATTTATTACAACCAAAGTGTCGGACGGAATACTTGAGGGATTAAAATTTGCTAAAATGGCATACATTATCTCTGATGAATATGATAAAATTGCGAAGGAGATAATGAACAGCCTTGACCGTGGAGTAACAGGCCTAAGTTCTACCGGTATGTATTCTCATAAGGAGAGAAAGATGCTTTTTTGCGTAGTATCAAAAAAGGAAATAATAAAAATTATTGAAATTGCTAAAAAAATGGATCCAAACTCTTTTGTAATTGTCAATGATGTCCGTGAGGTTATGGGAGAAGGCTTTATTGAATATAGACAGTAAATAAATCAAAAAATATTTAGATTCTCGGTAAAAATACTATTTTTATCTGATAATATACAAATTATACAAAAGGGCAAAACCGATTTTGTTAAAATGGGATATGGTTTATACAAAACAAATGGTGTATCATACTGATATATATAGAAAGTACAAGAACATAGGAAATATATAGGAGGATATAAAATGGCAAGTGTATCATTAAAGAATATTACTAAGCAATACCCTAACGGAGTAGTAGCAGTTAAGGATTTTAGTCTAGAGATAGCTGACAGGGAATTCGTTATTTTTGTTGGGCCATCAGGCTGTGGTAAATCTACAACACTACGTATGATAGCAGGCCTTGAAGAAATTACACAGGGTGAGCTTTATATTGACGATAAGATGGTAAATGATGTTGAGCCTAAGGATAGAGATATTGCGATGGTTTTCCAAAACTATGCACTATATCCACATATGTCAGTATATGATAATATGGCATTTGGTCTGAAATTAAGAAAGGTTCCAAAGGATCAGATTGATAAGGTTGTACATGAAGCTGCTAAGATTCTAGATATTGAGCATTTATTAGACCGTAAGCCTAAGGCACTGTCTGGTGGTCAGAGACAGCGTGTAGCTATGGGTCGTGCAATCGTTCGTAATCCTAAGGTATTCCTTATGGATGAGCCTTTATCAAACCTTGATGCGAAATTGAGAGTACAAATGCGTATTGAGATTTCCAAGCTACATCAAAAACTACAGACAACATTTATCTATGTAACACATGACCAGACTGAGGCTATGACACTTGGTACAAGGATTGTTGTTATGAAGGATGGATTAATCATGCAGGTTGATTCCCCACAGAACCTTTACGATAGACCACAGAACTTATTCGTAGCTGGTTTCATGGGATCACCTCAGATGAACTTTATGGATGCTGTAGTTGCTAAGAAGGGCAATGATATATACGTTGAGTTTAATAATAAATCCTTAAAGCTTCCTGAGAATAAGGCTAAGAAGCTTATTGATGGCGGATATGTTGATAAGAGTGTTGTTATCGGTATTCGTCCAGAGAATATTCATGATGAAGAGATGTATATCAACAATTATCCTGATGCTGTAATAGAAGCAACAGTAAGAGTGTACGAGCTTCTAGGTGCTGAAGTATTCTTATACTTCACAGTTGATGATACCCTTGATTTTACTGCCCGTGTAAATCCTCGTACAACTGCTAGACCTGATGATGTATTAAAGGTTGCCTTTGATATGAATAGGATGCATGTATTTGATAAGGATACAGAAGAGGTAGTTACTAACTAATAATATAATTTTTAGGCTGTCACTTTGGCGTTTATCGTCATTGGGGGCAGCCTTTTTTATATAATAGGAAAGTGCGTCCTATTATATAAAAAACGCTCCGCTAAGGATGCGCACTCACGCACTTTGTATATTGCCAGCAAAGCTGGCCGCGTTCGGCGCGAGAGTTTCGCAAGCGAAACTCTTTCTTATATAATAGGAAAGTGTGTCCTATTACAATGTATAATCTAATCGGACATTTTAACGAAAGGAAGAAGATGAAAAGGTGATACGATATTTGATGTAAATAAAGCTTACAAGGGATATAGTTTGGTGAGGAAACTAATTATTATTAGTTATATTTCATAGAATTGTACTAAAAGGTTTATGTAAAATTAATAAAAATAGTTTACTTTAAACTATTTTAGTGCTAAAATGGGACTAGTATCTATGAATTTTATGTAAAAATAGAAATATACTATGTAAGGAGTGTAAATATGATTTCAAATCAAATTCTTCAAAATACAATTGATGGACTAAAGGGTATTACTCGGATTGACATCTCAGTTATGGATACAGATGGTCAGGCTTTAGCCTCAACTTCGGAGAATGCAGAGCAGTATGAGAATATAGTGCTATCATTTGTGGCTTCACCAGCAGACAGCCAGGCTATTCAAGGGTATCAGTTTTTCAAGGTATTTGATGAGCATCAGCTTGAATACATTATAGTTGCCAAGGGTGATAGTGAGGATGTATTCATGATAGGCAAGATTGCGGCTTTTCAGATACAAAATCTACTTATTGCATATAAGGAACGTTATGATAAGGATAATTTCATTAAGAATCTGCTGCTCGACAATTTGCTTCTAGTCGATATATATAACCGTGCGAAAAAGCTTCATATTGATACAGAGGCTAAAAGAGTTGTATATATTATAGAGACTAAGAATGAGAAGGATGCCAATGCTCTTGAAACGGTACGTAGTCTCTTTTCGGGAAAGACAAAGGATTTTATAACAGCAGTAGATGAGAAAAACATTATTCTTGTTAAAGAAGTGAAAAACAATGAGACCTATGAAGATTTAAACAAAACCGCTAAAGTTATTCTTGATATGCTCAATACCGAAGCCATGACTAAGGTTCATGTAGCCTATGGCACCATAGTATCAGAGATAAAGGATGTATCAAGATCCTTTAAGGAAGCAAAGATGGCTCTTGATGTGGGTAAAATATTCTACAGTGGAAGAAATGTAGTGGCTTATAATAATCTGGGAATCGGCAGATTAATTTATCAGCTTCCTATGCCACTTTGCAAGATGTTCATTAAGGAAATATTTGAAGGTAAGTCACCGGATGATTTTGATGATGAAACA
The DNA here is from genome assembly GCA_964578425.1 of uncultured Herbinix sp. Lineage (GTDB taxonomy): Bacteria > Bacillota > Clostridia > Lachnospirales > Lachnospiraceae > Mobilitalea. The sequence goes on along the minus strand of CAZODB010000052.1, from coordinate 6,560 downwards.
TTGGCTACAATTAATAAGTTTTTCGAAAACAACTTAAATGTATCTGAGACATCTAGGCAATTATATATTCATAGGAATACATTAGTGTATCGCTTAGATAAATTACAGAAGAATACCAATCTAGATCTCCGTGTATTTGATGATGCGATTACATTTAAAATAGCATTAATGGTTGTGAAATATATGAAGTACATGGAGCAGCTAGATTATTAAACCGACAATAATATGAAACATGGAGTGTTAGGAGGATAAATCCTCCGTTTGACACAGCATTAGTATTTTACTCTTTTAGGAGGATAAATCCTCCGTTTAACACAACATTAGTATTTTACTCTTTTAGGAGGATAAATCCTCCGTTTAACACAACATTAGT
>CAZODB010000052.1:0-6087 GCA_964578425.1 uncultured Herbinix sp. | reverse complement strand
CATTAGTATTTTACTCTTTTAGGAGGATAAATCCTCCGTTTAACACAACATTAGTATTTTACTCTTTTAGGAGGATTGGTATGAGGAAAAATTTTAAAACAGGCTTTTTGTCGGGACTTTTTGGGGCTATGGTATTATGCTTAGTAGGTGCTAGTATATATTATGTGATAGATACACCTGAAAAGTCGGTGATTCCCATAGAGGATGTATCAGCCGCTGATAATAAAAAAGAGGAAGAAACTATTGATCAGATTGTAGAAAAGCTATCTGTATTAGAGATGCTTATTGATACTTATTATTTGGAGGATGTGGATCCAGAGGCATATGCTACAGGAATTTATAAAGGTTTTGTTGGCAGTCTAGACGATCCCTATTCAACATATTACACAAAGCAGGAATATGCTAATTTGATCGAAAGCTCCTCTGGGGTATATCACGGCATCGGAGCTGTCGTGAGTCAGGATGTTAAAACGGGTATATTAACTATTGTGAGACCCTATAAAGACGGTCCAGCTTACAATTCTGGTCTACTTCCAGATGATATCATATACAAGGTAGAGGGTGAGGAGGTTACCGGTAAAGATATTTCAGAGGTAGTAGGAAAAATCAAAGGGAGAGAAGGAACCGAGGTTAATATTACTATTTATAGAGACGGTGTAGCGGACCCCATGGATTTTACTATTACGAGGCAAAAGATTAATATCCCAACCATTGAATTTGAAATGCTTGAAAATGACATAGGATATATCCAGATCATGGAGTTTGATGAGATTACAATCTCTCAGTTTAGCAGTGCTATAAGCTCTTTGGAAAAGAAGGGCATGAAGAGTCTAGTAGTTGATGTCAGAAATAATCCAGGAGGATTACTAAATTCAGTAGTAAGTATATTAGATCGCCTACTACCGAAAGGGCTTATTGTATATACTGAGGATAAATACAAAAATAGAGAAGAAGAGAAGGCTATAAAGTCAGATAAATTTAGCAAACCCATGGTTGTATTAATTAACGGTAATAGTGCCAGTGCCTCTGAGATATTTGCGGGTGCATTACAGGATTATGAGAAGGCTACTGTGGTTGGAACAACAAGCTTTGGCAAGGGTATAGTTCAAAGAGTTATACCTTTAAATGACGGAACGGCCGTAAAATTGACCATATCAAAATATTATACGCCTAAGGGTCGCAATATACATGGTACAGGTATTGTGCCAGATGTGGAAGTAGAGCTTGATGAAGAATTAAAACAGCTCGTGACTATACCTCATGATCAGGATAACCAGCTTAAGAAGGCTATTGAGATCTTGATGGAGCAGATGAAATAAAGAAATATATAAGTACAGATTTCCGTAGTTGGGGAGATTTGTACTTATATTTATATAATTGAAAAGTAATATTACTCTGATTAGGGCATCGGTGTTCCCTTTGTCATATCTGCGGTTATAGCTAGTTATATATTGATATTGTTCAAATGAAGTTGGTTTAATAAAAGGTTAAAAATGCTATAATGTTTATTTGTAAGTAGCCGATAAATAATATAGGATCGTAGAAACAATCAAAAGAGTTTAGTTAGGTGGTGAAATTATGCGTATAGATGCATATAACAAGGTAAGTCAGATTTATAACACTAGTAGCGTTAAAAAAGTAACTAGGCCTAATGGAGGAAGCTTAAGTGATAAGCTAGAGATATCCCAAACGGGGAAGGATTATAGAATAGCTAAGCAATTAGTTAAGCAGACACCTGATGTAAGAGAGGATAAAATCAACCAGATTAAGCAGCAGATGGAATCCGGAACTTACAATGTGGATATGGCTGAGGTAGCCGATAAGTTGGTTAACCGTTATTTTGATGAAATGGTTTAAGAATTTTATCCTGTAGGAATTGTGTCCTATACGGTTATAACGGAAACGAGGTAAATTGTGGCAAGCTTAATGGATGAACTAATTGATATATTGGATAAGGAACAGGGAGTATATAATCAGCTTATTCCTGTTGTTAGAGAAAAGTCTCAGGTCATAGTTAAGAATGATACAGTGGTCTTGCAGGAAATTACTGCCAAGGAGCAAGAAGCAATAGATCAGATTACTGCTTTAGAGAACAAGAGAATCAGGGTAATGGAGGACATAAGTACTGTTCTTGGAAAAGAGGACAAGAATTTAAAACTCAGTACTCTGATTGGCCTATTGGATACTAAGCAGAAAGAAAAAAGGGTTTTATCAGAGCTTCACGACAAGCTTAAGGAAACCGTCAATATATTAGTAGAGCTTAATAATAGAAACACAGTGCTAATTCAGCAGTCCCTAGAGATGATAGAATTCAACATGAATTTTCTTCAAAGTACAAGGATGTCGCCGGGGAACAACACTTACACTAAATTTGCATCACAAAATAGTGAGAAGTCTTTAGGAACAGGGATGTTCGATGCAAAACAGTAAGTAGATCAAAGTGAAGGTGGTATGTTTATGGCTTCATTTGGAAGTTTACATATTGGGGTGACAGGTCTGAATGTCAGTCAGGCATCCCTTAATGTTACAGCACATAATCTTGCAAATGTAGATACTAAAGGATATGTAAGACAGCAAGCGATACTCACAGATTTCAGATATGTTAAATGGGGAGAATCCCACCTTACATCCATGCAGCGAGGCCTGGGTGCTAATTTTGCTGAGGTGAAGCAGGTGAGAGATGCCTTTCTAGATCAAGCCTATCGCCAGGAAATTGGGAGACAGGCTTTTTATGAATCTCAAAATCAGGCAATTGCAGAAATTGAAGGATTATTCGGAGAGCTGGAGGGGGTTCAATTCCAGAATTCAATGAGAGAATTTTGGGAAGCCTTGCAGGAGTTATCAAGAGAGCCGGACAATATAGTCGCAAGGGCTTCTTTCGTCCAGACATCAGCCTCTTTCATAGAAAGAGCGGACAATATATATAAACAAGTAAATGATTATCAAATTAATCTTAATACAAAAATAATTGATCAGGTAGATAGAGTTAATGAAATTGCTGAAGAAATCAAGGATTTAAACATAAAAATAAGACATTATGAGAGCAATGGAGTAGAAAGGGCCAATGATTTAAGGGATCAAAGAAATCTACTTTTAGATGAGCTCGGTCAAATAGTAAGCATTACATATAGAGAGGATGCTGCTGGGGTAGTTACTGTAAATGCAGAAGGCGTACCCTTTGTGACAGAGGATCAGATATTTCGGATGGGTACTAAACAAATTAGTGAAGCATCACAGATGTTAAAGCCAATTTGGGAGGCCCATGGGTACGTAGATGTATTTAATATGGACAGGCCACCGTCCTCCATGCATGATACTGATATTGGGTCTCTAAAAGGATTAATTCTAGCAAGAGGACATAAGCAGACTAATTATACTGATATACCAGTGCGGGAAAGATACGAATCAGACGCACAGTATCAGGAGGCCGTGAAAGAATACAATACCTACATTAATCCTTCAGTAGTTATGACGGTGCAGGCGCAATTCGATCAACTGATACATGGAATAGTTACTTTGATAAATGACACATTGTGTCCAAATAAAGAGGTAACCCAAGTACTACCAGATGGAAGTACAAGAAAGATAATGATTTTAGATGAGGATAATGCCCCTGTAGGTATGGACTCTCAAAAAACAGTTGGCGAGGGATTGTTTAGTAGAAAGTCAATGCCCAGGTATACTGAAGAGGAAATAGAGATAGAAAACGAAGATGGGACAATAGATACTATTTCAGCCCTTATATATATAGAGGAAGATCCTACTAATAATTATAGCCTCTATACATTAGGAGAGATAGAGGTTAATCCTAATATACTTCAAAACAACTCTTATCTTCCTTTGTCTAAGAATGATGGTAGTGGAGCATATGATATAGAAATGGCTCAAAGGCTTTTGGCCAACTGGCAAAAACCTTTTGCCACCTTATCGCCTAACACATTAACAGTCAATAATGTGAATGACTATTATATATCATTTATGTCGGAAATTGCCAACAGAGGTCAGCAAATTAATACCATAAGCATGAACCAGGCATCAATGGTGGCTAGCATAGATAACAAGAGGTCAGAGGTTGCAGGAGTTTCCTCTGATGAGGAGCTTACTAATCTGATTAAATTTCAGCATTCCTATAATGCTGCTGCAAGATATATCAATGTTGTAAGCGAAATGCTTGAACATATTATTATGAATCTATAAATCTGTATTATAGGAGGGTATATGGGATCATCATTTTTTGGATTACATATTGGACAAACAGGATTATATGCCTACCAGGCTGCATTAAATACAACTGCTCATAATATATCAAATTCAGAAACAGAAGGATATACCAGGCAGGTTATGGGTCAAAAAGCAGATAAAGCTCTTAGGATGAATAGCACATATGGTATGGCTGGAACCGGTGTTGGAGTTACAGGAGTAACACAGCTTAGAGACATGTATTATGATATCAAATTTAGAAATAACAGTACCATATTGGGTGAGTATACCAGTAAATCTCATTACATGACTGAGATTGAGAACTATTTTAACGAGGTTAGTGTGGAGGGTTTTACAACCACATTTAATTCCATGTACGATAGTCTTCAAGAACTGTCTAACAATGCCTCTAGTCTTACAGTCAGAACGCAAGTTATTAACTATGCTAAGAGCCTAACAGATTATTTTAATTCTTTGTCACAAAACCTTAAAAACATTCAAGAAGAATGTAATTTTGAAATACGTAACATGGTGGATAAGATTAATTCTAATGCGCAGCAGATAGCAGCACTAACAAAACAGATTAACACACTGGAAGTTAGAGGAGGCTGGGCAAACGATCTTAGGGATCAGAGAAATCTTCTGGTTGACGAGCTATCGCAAGTAGCAAATGTGTCGGTTACAGAACGGGTGGTAGGTGATGGCATAGGCATAACTAGCTATGTTATAAAGATAGATGGTCAGACTATAGTAGATGGCGGCAATTATAATACTCTTCAAGTGATTCCCAGGGAAAAAAAGCAGAACCAGAATGATGTAGAGGGATTATATGATGTGGCTTGGGCTAATGGGCAGGTGTTTAACCTAGGAAGCCAAAACCTTGGTGGCTCATTAGGTGCATTATATGAAATAAGAGATGGCAATAATAGGCATAATCTACAAGGTAGTATCTCAGCTATTAAAGGAGATTCTTCTGTGACCGTAACAGATACATCGATAAACGAGATAGAGAGACTCAACATACCCGAATCAGGCGTCATTACTATAGGAAACCAAAACTATGCTTATGCTGGCTTTGAAGTTAAGATTGATGAAGATACAGGGGCTTTTACATATACCTTCGAACTGGAGGAGGAGCTTTGGACTGATGCAATCGATACCACTGCTTCCATAGGTGAAAGCATAGCATACAAAGGAATTCCTTACTATCTGGATCAGATGAATATGTTTATAAGGACATATGCCAAGACATATAACCAGATTCATAGAACAGGAAGGGATCTTGATAATAATCCAGGGTTGGACTTCTTTACTGCTACTAATAAAGTAAGTGGTAGGGAATATGCCTTGGGGCCAATTGATGAAAACGATGATTTCAAATATGATGAATTTAATTCACAGACTGGTTCGTATTACAGTGAAGTACCAGGCAATAAGCCGCTTTATGGATCATATTACTTTATGACAGCTCACAATTTCACTATAAGTAGCGATCTAATGAATAACCCAAGGGGCTTTGCAGCAGCAACTGATGTGATTAATGGCATAGATAATTATGATGTGGTTGAAGCTTTAATTGCATTGAAATCCGACAAATCCATGTTTGGTCAGGGTGAACCAGGAGGATTTATGAATACTCTTGTGGCTGATATAGGAATTGATACAAGGAAGGCTAATAATTTCGCTATAAGCCAAGAGAACATCATAAGGGCGATTTCAAATCAAAAGCTGTCTGTATCCGGGGTGGATATTGATGAGGAAGCCATGAGCTTAGTGCGTTTTCAGAACGCATATAATATGTCTGCAAAAGTAATATCTGTTATGAATGAAATTTATGATAGGCTGATAACATATATGGGCGTATAGGTTCGCTATAAAGAGCGAACC
>CAZODB010000051.1:0-12843 GCA_964578425.1 uncultured Herbinix sp. | reverse complement strand
AAATTCAGGCGAAATATAAAGGTAAAAAAGATGATGTTTCGATGAGAAAGCAACAAGCAGAAACACAAGCAGTCTACCAGAAATATGGGGCAAGCCCAACTGCAGGATGCCTACCATTACTAATAACATTACCTATTATGTTTGCATTATATAGAGTTATTAATAATATTCCTGATTTTGTTCATCTTGTAAGAGAGCCCTATGCGGTTGTTGCTAACGCAGTACAGAATGTGGGAACAGATGTATTATCAGACGTAGCATCGAATTTTGATAATCTTAAGCTGACGACAATAGACGAAATTATCAGCTCATTGGCAATATTCAATACATCACAGTGGAGTTTATTACTAGAGAAGGGTCTTGGACAAACTGCAAATACTGCCATAGAAAGCATAAGAAGCGTAAATAATCTTTTTGGACTAAGCATCACGAATACACCAAACTGGAAATCAATATCTATTATTATTCCTTTATTATCGATGAGCTTACAGTTTGTTCAAAGTAAGCAGATAAATGTTAAGACAGATAAAAAGGATAATGCAGCAAATCCCATGTCATCTATGAATACAATTATGCCTATTATGTCAGGATTTTTCTGTTTGATGCTTCCTATAGGTGTAGGCTTATACTGGATAGCCAATAGCTTATTCTCAATTATACAGCAGTTTTTTGTAAATAAGCACTTAGATAGTATGGATATGGATGAATTAGTTGAGAAGAGTCAGGAAAAGGCAAAAAGCAAAAAAGCTAGAAGATCATCAACAGGTGGAACCTCGATACAGGAATTGGCAAAGAAGCAGACAAAATCAATTGAAAGTGTTTCAGATAGAGAGAAGGAATCTAGTAAAAGCAATACGATTGATGAAAATGATGTTAATATTGATAATGAAAAGGACCATGAAAAAGCATCTTACAATCCGACAAGTATATCTGAAATAGCAAATCTTCTGAAAAACAGGAATAATGAAAAGGGGGATAAATAATGGATTGGAAAGAATTTGCCGGAAAGACAGTAGATGAAGCATTAACTAGTGCAATGCTAGACATAGGAACAACATTAGACAATCTAGAATATGAAGTTATTGAAAAAGAAACCTCAGGATTCTTGGGAATGTTTAGTAAGCCGGCTAAGATTAAGGCCAGATTAAGGCAAAACATACAAAATACGGCCAGGAATTTTCTTGAGAAAGTATTTAAGGCTATGAATATTAAGACAGAGATTGATATGATATATAATGAAGATAATGAGATGCTGGAAATCAATCTCCTAGGTGAAGATATGGGTGTTCTAATAGGTAAAAGAGGACAAACCTTAGATTCCCTACAATATTTGATAAGTCTTGTTATAAATAGAAATACTGAGAATTATGTTAAGATTAAGCTGGATACAGAGAATTACAGAGCAAGACGTAAGGAAACCCTAGAGAATCTAGCAAAGAATATAGCTTATAAGGTTAAAAGGAACAGAAAATCTGTTACCTTGGAGCCTATGAATCCTTATGAAAGAAGAATAATCCATTCAGCCTTACAAAATGATAAGTTAGTTGAGACCTATTCTGAGGGTGAAGATCCTTATAGAAAGGTAGTAATAAACTATAAGAAGACCAATAGGGATTATAAGTCTAATAATTATAAGTCTAATAGGTATAGTAAGGATTATTCAAAGAATTACAGTAGAGATTATAAAAAGGACTACGAAAAGTATAAGGAAAGCAAAGAAAAGAAGACTTCAACAGAAAATGCATAATCTGGTAAGGACTGTTTCTTAATTATTATGGAACACATAGGTATGAACCTGACACACTGGTATAAGTATGGTTACTTGATTTGTAAGTCTCAGTCGGACATAAAAATGTCTGATTATAACTTAACAGATTTTAGTAGAAGTTCTTATAAGGGTGCATTATGGTTATATCTATGTGACCCATATAATTTTGTAACAGTCCATTTTATTATAGAAGAGGAGAATACTTATGAAGTCAGATACTATTGCAGCCATTGCCACAGGGCTTAGTATGGGTGGTATAAGCATCATAAGAATAAGTGGCGAAGACGCATTTTCTGCCATTGATAGAATATTTCAATCGAAAAACAAGAAGAAAAAGTTGTCAAAGCAAAAAAGCAATACTATTCATTATGGTTTTATAATAGAAGAACAAAATATAGTGGATGAGGTTATGGTAACCATCATGAGAGCTCCCTCTACTTATACTAGAGAAGATGTGATTGAAATTAATTGTCATGGTGGCTTAATTGTTACTAGAAAAATACTTGAAATTGTACTAAGACAAGGCATAAGATTGGCGGAGCCTGGTGAATTCACTAAGAGGGCATTTCTAAATGGTAGAATTGACTTATCTAAGGCGGAGGCTGTTAGTGATATAATAAAGGCAAAGAATGATATTGCTCTCAAAAACTCATTAAAGCAACTAGAAGGAAGAGAGTATGAGATTATAAAGACAATAAGAGATGGTATTTTAAGAGACATAGCATATATAGAAGCTGCACTAGACGACCCTGAGCACATAAGTATAGATGGCTTTTCTTTCGAGCTAGGAGAGAATATTCAAAGCTATAGACATAGTATAAACAAGCTAATTATAGGCTCAAGAAGTGGAAAGCTGATAAAGGAAGGTATTAAGACTGTTATACTAGGTAAGCCAAATGTAGGAAAATCGAGTCTTCTTAATATATTAGTAGGTGAAGATCGTGCTATTGTAACAGATATTGCAGGAACCACTAGGGATACATTAGAAGAGACTATAAGGTTAAATGACATTACCTTAAATATAATAGATACAGCAGGAATCAGAAAGACAGAGGATAAGGTTGAAAAAATAGGAGTAGATAAGGCAATACGAATGGCTATGGATGCAGACCTTATAATATATGTACTTGATTCATCTATTCCCCTTGATGAGAATGACGAAGCCATTCTATCAATGATAGCAGAAAAAAAAGCCATCTTATTGCTGAACAAAAGTGATTTAACACCCCAAATAAGAAAAAAGGAAATAGAAAAAAGATCTAGCCATCCTATTATAAGCACCTCATTTTTAGAGAGTCAGGGAATAGATAATCTAGAACAGCTTATAAAAGAAATGTTCTTCAAGGGGGATATCTCATTTAATGAAGAGATATATATTACCAACGATAGACATATTGAAGCATTTTCCAATGCATTAAAATCTCTTGATATGGTAGATGAGAGCATATATAATAATATGTCTGAGGATTTTTTTTCAATTGACCTTATGAATGCATACGAAGAGCTTGGAAGAATCCTAGGTGAGAATGTGGGAGAAGATTTAATAAACATGATATTTAGTGAGTTTTGTATGGGAAAATAAGAAGAGCAAAGACAAGATTTTATATATAGAAAGGGTAAGGATTATTATGTCATACCTATATGATGAATATGACGTAGCTGTAATAGGAGCAGGACATGCAGGATGCGAGGCAGCTTTGGCATCTGCAAGGCTATCTCTAAAAACGATTATATTTACAGTGGCTATGGATAGTATAGCTTTAATGCCATGCAATCCGAATATTGGAGGAACATCAAAGGGGCACCTAGTAAGAGAAATAGATGCCTTAGGTGGAGAAATGGGAAGAAATATTGACAAGACCTATATTCAGTCTAGAATGTTGAATTTATCTAAGGGTCCCGCAGTACACTCCTTAAGAGCACAGGCCGATAAAAAGGAATATTCAAGTAGCATGAGAACAATTCTTGAAAATACCAAAAATTTAACCTTAAAGCAGGCAGAAATTGTTGAGATAATAACGGAAAATAATATTGTAAGAGGTGTGAAGACATACTCCGGTGCGATATTTCCATGTCGAGCTGTAATAATATGTAGTGGAACCTATCTAAATGCTAGATGTGTATATGGAGATACAGTACACATGACTGGACCTGATGGACTTGCATCAGCCAGATATCTTACCGAATCTCTTAAAAAATTAGGAGTCGAGATGTATAGATTTAAGACTGGAACACCGGCAAGAATAGATAGAAGATCTATAGATTTTAGTAAAATGGAGGAGCAGAAGGGTGACGATAAGATAGTGCCATTCTCCTTTGCTAATAAGCCTGAGGATATTGTAAAGGAGCAGGTTTCTTGTTGGCTTACCTATACAACACCAAGAACCCATGATATAATCCGGGCAAACATAGAAAGGTCACCTCTATATAGTGGGAGCATAAAGGGGACTGGTGCTAGATACTGTCCATCCATTGAAGATAAGGTAGTGAAGTTTGCTGATAAGGAAAGACATCAGGTGTTTATAGAGCCTGAAGGAAATTATACGAATGAAATGTATATCTCAGGGATGTCCAGCTCTCTTCCTGAGGATGTTCAGCTGCAGATGTATCGATCAGTGCCTGGACTTGAAAAGGCAGATATAGTTCGTAATGCATATGCTATTGAGTATGATTGTATTAATCCTGCTCAGCTAAAGCCTACCCTTGAATTACGTAATATAGATGGACTATTCTGTGCTGGTCAATTTAACGGCAGCTCTGGATATGAGGAAGCGGCAGCCCAGGGACTTATTGCAGGGATTAATGCTGCCATGAAGCTTCTAAAAAAAGAGCCCATAATTATCAAACGTTCTCAGGCTTATATAGGTGTATTAATAGACGATCTTATAACAAAGGATACAATAGAGCCTTATCGTATGATGACATCAAGAGCAGAGTATAGACTGCTTCTTAGACAGGACAATGCAGATTTAAGACTGACAAAGATAGGCTATCAAGTAGGATTAATTCATGAGGAGCGTTATCAAGCAATTGTTGACAAGGAGAGACATATAAAGGAAGAAAAAGAACGTCTGGAAGCTTCAGTAATTGGAGCGAATAAGGAGGTTCAAGAATTATTAAGAAGTCTTAATAGCACCCCACTGACAACAGCTACCACTTTAGCCGATTTAATAAGGAGACCTGAACTAGATTATGAAAGCCTTAAGAGTATTGACCCAGATAGAAAATATCTTTCAGAGGATGTAATAGAGCAGGTTAATATTAATATAAAATATGAAGGATATATAGTAAGGCAGCTAAGACAGGTTGAACAGCATAAGAAGATGGAAAACAAAAAGATATCCGAATCCCTAGACTATAACTTAATATCAGGATTAAGAATAGAAGCAAAGCAAAAGCTTATAAGGTTTAGACCCATATCAATAGGCCAAGCATCAAGGATTTCAGGTGTTACTCCAGCAGATATATCGGTTCTAATGGTATATCTTATGCAGCATAATGCAAAAGAAGCGTCAGAGAAGAAAAAGTAAGAAGGCAAGCTCGGGGGGATAATATGGTAAACCATAAGAATCAGGTTATAATTGATTTTAAGAAGGACTTAGAGGAGCTTAATATAAGTCTTAATGATGTTCAGATAACACAATTAATGACATATTATGATTTGTTGATTGAAAAGAATAAAGTGATGAATTTAACAGCTATAACAGAGCTTTCCGAAGTGGTTTGTAAGCATTTTCTTGACAGCTTATCTATAGTAAAAGTGTCTCGTCCCAAAGAAGAGAGAATATTAGATTTAGGTACAGGGGCAGGACTTCCAGGTATTCCAATTAAGATAGCATTTCCCGATACCACAATAGTACTTATGGATTCTCTAAAAAAACGAATTTATTTTTTGGATGAGGTTATTGAAAGACTTAATTTAAAAAACATTAGTACTATCCATGGGAGAGCTGAGGATTATGGAAGGAAGGTTAACTATCGAGAGAAATTTGATATCTGTACCTCTAGGGCAGTTGCTAGGCTTTCTACCCTATCGGAATATTGTCTTCCCTTTGTTAAAGTAGGAGGAAGGTTTATTTCATACAAGTCAGGTAACATATCTGAGGAGCTTAAGGAAGCAGAAAAAGCAATTAGCATCCTAGGAGGTACAGTGTTGAAAGCAGATGAATTCGAGCTTCCTAATAAAGATATAAAAAGGTCTTTAATTGTGATAAATAAATCTGATAAAAGCCCAATTAAGTATCCGAGAATGTCAGGAAAGCCATCAAAAGAGCCCCTATAAATAATAAGCATAAATAAGTCTTTCAAAACAGAAAAAAGTGTTATATTATATCTATAAGGGATGATTTAAACGGCTATTATTTGCTATTAAGGGTTCTTCATGTTAGGATTAATCTTAGAGATGTAATTTTAAAAATAAACAATAAATTATGTTTCCTTATGAAGGGAAGACCTGATATGCACACTAGTAAAAAGAAAAAAGAATATTCTGATGATTCAAAGGAGTTTCTTATTAGTCTGATAAATGAATATGAGAAGAATTTATCCAATATCATGGATAAGAAAAGGATGTATAAGAGTCATATAGCTGAGAAAGAAGCCTTTATTAGTTCCTTAGGGCAAATAAAGAAAGAAAGTGCAAGCCTTTTTTCTCCTAATAGTAAGGAGCTTAACACAAAGGAATATGAACTAGAGCTACAGACCATAAGGGAAAAACTAGGTAATATTGAAATAGAAGAGCAAGAGTTAAGGAATAAAATTCAAAAACTAGTTAAAATTACGAATTTGATTATAGAGAAGGAACCATATAATTTTAATCTAAGCATCAATATGCTAGAGATACAAGAGCAAGATAGACAACGAATTGCCAGGGATCTCCATGATTCAACAGTTCAAAACCTAGCAAGCCTAATTCACAAATGTGAATTATGCTCAAGGTTAATTAACTTGGATCCAGTTCGTACAAAGCTAGAGATTAACACCATGACAAACACAATAAAATCAGTTATAAATGAGATAAGGGAAATCATATATAATTTGAAGCCAATGTCTTTGGACGATCTAGGGCTCTTATCTACAATAGAAAGATTTGCAAATCAATTAATGAGTAGTCATGATATCATGGTTCATATAAACCATAGCAAGGAAGAAAAGGATATATTGCCTGTTATAAAGCTTGCTTTATTTAGAATGATACAGGAGGCATGTAATAATACTATTAAGCATGCAGATGCGAAGAATATCAATATAGACATAGACTATAAAGGAAACCACATTAGCCTTTCTATTATGGATGACGGTAAGGGTTTTAATACAGATAGCAAGAAGGATTGTGTGGCACCTGACTACTCTGGATATGGACTATATATTATGAAGGAACGGGTTTACCTATTAAATGGTACTATGGAGATAGAATCTACAATAAATAAAGGAACAATTGTTACTATTACCGTACCTATTACGAATAGTGAAGGGGAAGTGTGATGAGCAGACCAATTAATGTTATGATAGCAGATGACCATTCAATGGTAAGAGAGGGAATCAAGCAATTACTTGAGTTAGATGGAGATATTCGAGTAAATGCGGAGGCAGGTAGCGGAAAGGAATGCATAGAGGTACTTGATGAGAAAATAACAGATGTTCTTTTGTTAGATATTAATATGCCAAATATGAATGGTTTACAGGTACTTCAGCATTTAAGGGAAAAGAAAACAAATATTAAGGTATTGATTCTAACAATTCATAATGAGGTAGAGTATCTTGTGAGGGCAGTTGAAATTGGTGTGGATGGATATGTACTTAAGGACTCGGATTCGGAGGTATTAAAGAAAGCAATATCTACAGTTAATGATGGAGAAAAATATATTCAACCAGAATTAACGCCGGCATTAAAAAAGCGGTTAGAAGATAAAAACTTAAATTCAAAAAAATTCGAAGATACATTGACCAGAAGAGAAATTGAGGTGTTAAAGCTATTGGCTGAAGGCTTGTTTAATAAGGAGGTTGCCTACACCTTGAGTATAAGTGAAAAGACAGTCAAAAACCATGTATCAAACATATTCAGAAAAATAAATGTCTCAGACCGAACGCAGGCAGCTGTATATGCAATTAAACATAATCTAGTAGATATTTTTTAGAAGAAGGGAATGTTTCACGTGAAACATTCCCTTCTTTTTGTAATAGAAAAATGCGTCCTATTATAAAAAACGCTCCGTATTGCGAACTTTGTTCGTATTGGGATGCGCACTTACGTGTAATGAACTTATCACTTCGTCTATATGTTCAGCGCGAGGTGTCAGCAAGCAGACAAATTATTTTTTGAAAGCACAGCAGAGGAGGATACTACCATATATATCCTCTACTTTATTATCATATTTATGAGTAGATATATAATATTAATAATGATATAATTAAAGACAAGTAGAAAATTGAATGAAAAGAGGAGGATTATACCTGTATGGCAAGAATAATTGCAATAGCCAATCAAAAGGGTGGTGTAGGCAAAACGACAACTGCTATAAATTTATCGGCTTGCCTAGCTGAGAGAAATAAAAAGGTTCTAGTGATTGACATTGATCCTCAGGGTAATACAAGCAGTGGTCTAGGAATAAATAAGAACAAACTTAATAATACGGTATATCAGATGATGATTGGTGAATGCTCCTTAGAGGACTGCTTAATCAGCACCAATATAAGGAACCTTGATATCTTGCCGTCAAATGTAAATCTGGCTGGTGCTGAGATAGAATTAATAGGTATTGATGACAGGGAGTACATACTAAAGGGTCATGTTGAAACAATAAGGGAAAATTATGATTATATTATTATAGATTGTCCTCCATCCTTAAGCACTCTTACTGTCAATGCGATGACTACAGCAAATACTGTTATTGTACCAATTCAATGTGAATTTTATGCCTTAGAAGGACTGACACAGCTTATGCATACCATTAGATTAGTTAAAAAAAGGCTAAATCCTAATCTTGAGATGGAAGGTGTCGTGTTCACTATGTTTGACGCTCGTACAAACCTTTCCTTACAGGTTGTTGAAAATGTAAAGGAGAACTTAAAACAAAACATATACAAGACAATTATACCAAGAAATGTACGTTTGGCGGAAGCACCAAGTCATGGGCTTCCTATTAATCTATATGATTCCAAATCAGCTGGAGCAGAGGGGTATAGACAGCTGGCCAATGAGGTAATAGAGATGAATGAGGCTGAATTATATGAAAGTAATGAAATTGGTGTAATTAAATACAGAAATTAATAAATACAGTTTGGTATATCGACGATTAGGGGAGGATAAAATGTCATCATTAAAAAGAGGATTAGGGAAGGGATTAGATACTATGATTCCTGAGCGAATTACTGAAACTGAGGTAAGGGAAGATAATGTTTCACGTGAAACATTATTACAAATAAACGAAATAGAGCCAAACAAATCTCAACCAAGAAAGACGTTTGATGAGGACTCACTTCAGGAGTTGGCAGAATCTATAAAGCAGTTTGGTGTCATACAGCCGCTAATTGTTCAGAAAGGAGAGAAATACTATGAAATAATTGCGGGAGAAAGAAGATGGAGAGCATCAAGAATTGCAGGACTCAAGGAGGTTCCAGTAATAATAAAGGATTATACTCCGCAGGAGGTCCTTGAAATAGCACTAATAGAAAACATTCAAAGAGAGGACCTAAATCCCATAGAGGAAGCCTATGCCTATCAGAGGTTAATTCAAGAGTTTAACTTGAAACAAGATGAATTGGCCGAAAGAGTATCTAAAAGCAGGGTGACCATTACCAATTCCTTAAGACTTCTAAGGCTAGATGAAAGAGTACAGCAAATGCTGATTGATTCAATGCTGTCCGGTGGTCATGCTAGAGCATTACTTTCTTTAGAAGATGCAGAGGCTCAATATAGTACAGCTTGTGAAATTTTTGCTAAGAAACTAAGCGTTAGAGACACAGAAAAGCTAGTGAGACAGCTTCATAGAGCTAAATCAAAAACAGAATCCCTAGCAAAGGACGAGAAAAGCTTTATTTATCATGATTTGGAAGAAAAACTAAAAAACATTATTGGTACAAAGGTGTCAATCAATAGAAAGCAGAATGATAGAGGAAAGATTGAGATAGAATATTATTCGGTTGAGGATTTAGAAAGAATAATAGACCTCTTTAATATACATGGATAAGAATTAAGGTACAATGGAGGATTAATATGAACATGATTGAACAGATGGAACAGAACATATCATACATTATGCTAGGACAAGCATTATTACTATTAGTTTTGTTTGTATTAACAGTAATATTGTTTAAAAAGCAAAGGAAATTGACAAAAACATATAAAGCATTTATGAATGGTGCTAGTGGTAAGAATCTAGAGGATGTAATAATTGAGAGATTTACAGATATTGACATATTAAAGAAGGACAGCTTGGATATACATGGTAAAATTGATGAGATTAAGGAAAACTTATTATCAACAGTACAAAAGATTGGAATCGTAAAATACGATGCATTTATGGAAATGGGAGGCAAGCTAAGCTTTGTGCTTGCCCTACTTGATAAAGAAAACGATGGTTTTATTCTAAATTCTGTACATAGCAGCAGAGAAGGATGCTATACTTACTTAAAAGAAATAATCAAGGGGGAATCCTTCCTAGAGTTATCGAAGGAAGAAAAGAGCGCATTGGATCAAGCAATAAATTACAACAATTTTATGGAATAGAGAACCATATATTTAAAGTAATACACCAGAGGGGCTTTTAGGGTTTGAAAGGAAAAGACATGAGAATAATTTCTGTTGATTCTATAAAAGGGCATGAACTATTAGCTAAAGACATATTGAATGACAGTAATTCAGTGTTGATGACAAAGGGAACGATTGTAAAAAAGGAATATATTAATCGTTTGAAGGATCTTGATGTTGAGTTTATTTATGTAGAGGATGAAATTTCACAGTGTGTCTGTCTTACGGACAGTCTAGAAATTCAGATTAAAGAGCAGTGTCAGGAGGCCGTTCGCAAGGTTCTTACAAAGTATTCATATCATACAGACAGTGAACTGGAGGAGATAATAACAATTGCAGATGACATCATATATGATGTCATGAGTGAACCAGAGGTTATGTATAATCTTTCTAGCATCAGAAATAAGAGTGAGAGTACTTACTCCCATTCTCTGAATGTCTGTGCTATGTCAGTCATTTTGGCGCTTAAATTAAGGCAGCCTAAGCAAAAGGTTAGGGAAATAGCTATAGGATGCCTGCTTCATGACATAGGCTTCACTTATATAACTATGGACTATAGTGACTTGGTTATAGAAGAATGCTCTGAGAAAGACCAAAAGGAAATAAAGAAGCATATTATATACGGCTATTCTGCTGTTGAAAATATGGAGTGGTTATCATCAACCTCCAAGGATATAATTATAAGTCATCATGAACGAGTAGATGGATCTGGCTATCCCTTTCATCTAAAAAATGAGAAAATAAAAATCGGTAGCAAGATTGCCGCGGTTTGTGATGAATTTGATAGCAGAGTATATGGTAATCTAATTCCCAAAATGAAGGTACACGATGCTATTGATCTAATAGTTAGCCAAGCAGGGTCAAAATTTAATTTAAATGTTGTAAAAGCCTTCGTCGCTTCTGTAGCAGCATATCCAATTGGTGCGCTGGTTATTACTAACCAAGATGAGATAGGAATTGTGCTCCGGCAAAATCCAAAGTGTCCCACAAGGCCTGTAATTAGGATAATTCAGAATGCAAAAGGTGATAAGCTCGTTGATTGGGTGGAGAAGGATCTTACTAAGGAATTAACTCTATTTATTACAGATACAATTATGGATTAATCAAAGATATGCAAAACAACTAAACCAGCCCATATTTTGCTGATAAGAACCTAAAAAAATTTACCATAGAATCTGTCTTGCAGATTATAATAAAGTATGATATAAGTATTATCACATGAATAGATATATAAAGCATAAGTAAGTTTATTAGAAAAGCAGGTGAGTATATGCATAGTTATATGAGGGCGGTTGGATTTAGCAACATTAATAATAGAAGTGAGTTAAACAAGCTTATAAATCTTGTTAAAGAGAAGGCTTCAAATAGAAAAACCATACAAATCAATCATCAAAACAGCTTTACAGAGATGTCCATGAAATTTGGACCCGATTTTGGTATAACTCTTCGGGGGGAGTACGATCACAATGATGTATTTCATCTGGATAATTATTTTCCATATATATATGGCTCTGGAACTAATGCAAGGGAAGAGGTTGCCATAAATAAAAGAGTGGATTCAGAATCCTATACAGGTATGTGCGATGATTATCGCTTAGGAGTATCGTTAATCTTTTACCTACAAAATGTTGCAGAGTATTTGGAGAAAAAGAATCAAAAGGCTAAGATGGATCTTTATGTTCCTATTACATTGGCGGCCTTATCACTGGAGGGAAGAGTATTACTCCCTATAGAGAAGGATGAAATTCAGGTAAAAAACCTTAGTGTAGAAAAAATTAACAGAAACAACTTGATAGCAGAGGCAAAAAAAGGAAATCAAGAGGCCATAGATAGCTTAACAATAGAAGACATAGATACCTACGCTATGGTTTCAAGAAGAGCAAAAAAAGAGGATATTTACTCAATTGTAGACACCTGTTTCATTCCATTTGGATCTGAATCTGATAATTATAGTATAATAGCTACTATACTGGATTGTAAGTTAATTACGAATTCATTAACCAAGGAAGAGATATATGATTTGGATGTAATATGCAATGATATTAAGCTTCGGATTTGTATTAATAAGGAAGATTTTCTTGGAGAACCGCTAGTAGGCAGAAGATTTAAAGGGAATATATGGATGCAAGGAAGGTTAGTGTTTTAAAAACCGTATATATTATAAAAAAATAATATAAAAAATATCATACAGGTTCTTGACTTAGATAGAGGTAGATAGTAGAATTAATATGTTGCGTTAAGTGCCTGTAGCTCAGCAGGATAGAGCGTCCGCCTCCTAAGCGGAAGGCCGTGGGTTCGAATCCCGCTAGGCACGTAAGAAGTATGA
>CAZODB010000050.1:11185-12844 GCA_964578425.1 uncultured Herbinix sp. | reverse complement strand
ATGAAGCCCTTGAGAGAATAATAGATATGTTCATAAGAACAAGAACAAATGCTGAATTCATAGAGATTATTAAAAAGACCAAAATTGTCTTTTAGCTATTGCAAAGAAAAAACAGCTATGCTATAATTAGTAAGCTGTTTATAAATTGGACTTATTATATATAGATTATATATATACCAATACTAAGTAGATATTGTAGTGAAGAGGTGAAATCATGAAGGCAGAAATCCATCCTAAGTATTTTGAGGCGAAGGTATCATGTAACTGTGGGAATGAATTTGTTACGGGCTCAACAAAAGAAGAAATTCGTGTTGAGATTTGTTCTAAATGTCATTCATTTTATACAGGTCAGCAGAAGACTGCTGCAGCCCGTGGAGCGATTGAGAAGTTCAACCGTAGATATGGTATTAGCAATGACCAGAATTAAAGTACTTTTATAGAGCACTAAAAACGGGTTGAGGTTACTTCCTCAACCTATTTTGATAAATTCAAGGAAAGGCTCGGGATAAAAATGAAACCATCAGGTATTGGTGGAATGGCTGTAATGGAAGGCGTAATGATGAAGAACAAAGATGAGTACGCCATAGCTATTCGTAAACCAAACAATGAAATTACTGTGGAAAGGAAAAGACATAAGAACTTTTCAGACAAGGTAAAGCTATTTAAACTACCAATTTTTAGAGGCATATTGGCCTTTATTGATTCGATGGTAATCGGTATTAAGGTACTGAATTTTTCTGCAAGCTTTTTTGAAGATGAAGAGGAAACTGAAAAAGATAAGAAGCCAGTATCGGAGAAGACCAATGCTTTATTAATGGCTTTGGCTGTAATTGTATCTCTTACAATCTCCGTATTATTATTTATGGTATTACCCGTACTAATATCAAATGTGTTTTCTAAATGGGTTGAGAGTATATTTATAATATCCTTAATGGAGGGGCTTTTAAGGCTCCTAATATTTATAGGATATGTTCTTTTAGCCTCTCAGATGAAGGAAATAAAAAGAATGTTTATGTATCATGGTGCGGAGCATAAAACAATTAATTGTCTTGAGAATGGTTTTGAGCTTACAATTGAGAATATCAAGTGGCAGTCAAAGGCTCATAAGCGTTGTGGGACCAGCTTCATGCTATTAGTAATGCTCATAAGTCTTGTCTTCTTTGTTATTCTAAGCCCTAGGACTTTAGCCTTGAGGGTTCTGTCAAGAGTTCTTTTAGTTCCTGCAATAGCCGGAATATCATATGAATTTATTCGTTTGGCAGGAAAAAGCGAAAGCAAGATTGTGGATATATTAAGTAGACCGGGATTATGGATGCAGGCCTTGACTACAAAGGAGCCTGATGACGATATGATAGAGGTGGCTCTAAGGTCTGTAGAAACTGTATATGACTGGAAAGCATTTTTAGAAAATAATGAGAGTGAAATGCCTCAGGTAAGTAGCAGTGAGGTAAAGATAAATTCTAAGGATAAGGCTGTGCCTGTATCTAAGGATAATAAAGTAGTTCAGAACAACAAGAAATCCAATAGTGGTCAAGGGGCCAAAGGGACTCGGAAGGCTACAAACACACAAGAGGACAAGAGCAATCAGAAGGCTAAGAGTGTTCAGGAGGCTAAGAGCAATCAAAAGGCCAAGAGCGTTCAGGAATCCAAGAGCAATCA
>CAZODB010000050.1:9216-11085 GCA_964578425.1 uncultured Herbinix sp. | reverse complement strand
AAGAGCAATCAAAAGGCCAAGAGCGTTCAGGAATCCAAGAGCAATCAGAAAGCTAAGAGTGTTCAGGAGCCTAAGAATGATCAAAAAGTCAAGAAGACTAAAGAGGATAAGAGTGCTTATAAGGATACGAATGTTCAAGAGGATATAAATAACATAGAGCCAGTAGCTGTTCATGAGAATAGCAAAGCAGAAAGTACAAATGTTAAGAAAGCTTCCTTGCATAAGAAAAAGGATTTAGCTAAAAGCGAATATGCTGCAGCAGGTGAGATCAGCATAGCTAGTCCTAAGCGTGAATATGAGGAAGATGATGAGATATTAAGAGCCCTTGATAAGTATCTAGATTTCAATGATGATAAGTAGCTACTTAACAGACCGGAGGGCTTAGGGTAACATATGAATACCTATAATGAATTATTGCAGACTGCACGTGAATTCCTTAAGAAGAATGGAATAGCAGATGCCAACTTAGATGCATGGTATCTGCTAGCCCATGTATTTGGGATTAACAGAGCAGACTTTGTCATACTTGGGAATGATATAGTTTCGAGGGATAAGGCCTTATGCTATAAGGACTTAATAGAAAAAAGGGCTCAACACATACCTCTACAGTATATCATTGGAGAACAGGAGTTTATGGGGCTGGAATTTGAAATAAATGAGCATGTTCTTATTCCAAGACAGGACACTGAGCTTTTAGTTGAAGAGGTGTTAAAAGTATGTAAGGACAAATCACTACTGGATATGTGTACAGGTTCGGGCTGCATAGTAATATCTCTATCTAAATTAGGAAGCTTAAAGGCGGCCGTTGCTAGCGACATATCCCCAAAAGCATTACAGTTAGCAGAAAAAAACGCAAAAAAGCATACGGTGAAGGTTGACTTTATTTTAAGTGATTTGTTTGATAGAATTGTGGGAAAATATGATGTCATAGTCTCGAATCCACCCTATATAAAGTCAGAGGAGCTAAAGTCATTAATGCCTGAGGTTAAGAATTATGAGCCCACGCAAGCCTTAGATGGGGGGCTGGATGGTCTTATATTCTACAAAAGAATTATCAGTGATATTGATAGGTTTTTGAATCCTGGAGGATATGTGTTTTTTGAAGTAGGATATGACCAAGGAGTAGCAGTTTCTAAGCTGCTTTCGGGGGCAGGATTTATAGATATTAATATAAAGAAGGATTTTAGTGATCTAGATCGAGTTGTATACGCAAAAAAGTCGTTTATATAGAATAATGGAGGTATGATTGATGTTTGATCGTTTAGAGGATATTCTCACACGATATCGAGAAATTGAAAAAGAGCTTTCGAATCCTAATGTAGTAAATGATCAGGATAATTTCAGGAAGCTTATGAAGGAACAATCAGACCTTTCTGATATTGTTGTGAAATATTTAGAATACAAGAATAACCAAAGAACAATTGAGGACAGTCTCATAATGTTGGATGAAGAAAGCGACGATGAGCTTCGTGAGCTGGCCAGAGAAGAATTGAATGAGAGTAAGCAAAAAATAAGTGAAATAGAAGAGGAGCTTAAGATACTACTGCTTCCTAAGGATCCCAATGATTATAAGAACGTTATTGTCGAGATAAGAGGCGGTGCAGGAGGGGATGAAGCGGCTCTTTTTGCTGCACAACTATATCGTATGTATGTTATGTATGCAGAGCGGAATCGCTGGAAGATTGACATGATGAATCTAAATGAGAACGGAATAGGTGGATATAAAGAAGTCATATTTATGATTAAGGGTAAGGGGGCATATTCAAAGCTTAAGTATGAGAGTGGAGTTCATCGTGTTCAGAGGGTTCCTGTTACTGAATCGGGTGGTAGAATCCATACATCTACTTCGACCGTGGCTATCATGGCTGA
>CAZODB010000050.1:0-9116 GCA_964578425.1 uncultured Herbinix sp. | reverse complement strand
GCTAAAGCAAGGAAGGAACAGGGCTTATTTGTAGTCGAGGGAGCTAAGATGGTCGAGGAGGCTAAGACCTCAGGCCTATTACTTAAGGTCTATATGTCTGAAAGCTTCTATTGGGAGCATAAGAAGTCCCAAGATCTCATAGCTGACATAGATTATGAGCTGATAACGGATTCTGTGTTTAAACAGGTTGCAGATACTATGACACCACAAGGAATTATGGGTACAGTCAGAAGACCTCTATACTCCGTGGATGAGATGCTCGATAAAAGAGATGCATTTATATTACTTTTGGAGGATATACGAGATCCGGGTAATTTGGGAACTATAATACGTACTGCAGAAGGAGCAGGTGTTACAGGAATTATACTGAACGGCTCCTGTGCAGATATTTTACAACCCAAAGTGGTCAGATCCACGATGGGTTCTATTTATAGGGTCCCATATTATGAGGATTCGGATTTTATAGGCCTTCTTACAAGACTAAAGTCATATGAATTTAGGCTATATGCAGCCCATTTATCAGGAGCTTCCTATGATACTAAAGGAGGCTTTGTGGGAAAATGTGGACTGTTAATAGGAAATGAAGCGGCTGGCCTATCAGAGGAAGTAACATCCATGGCGGATAAGCTGATCAGGATACCGATGGCAGGTAAAGTAGAGTCCTTAAATGTGGCAGTGGCTGCCGCAGTATTAATGTATGAAGCTAGCAGGCAGAGAATAAATGCATCCCATATAGTGGAGGAATAGAATATATAGATTTAAAAAGAAGAAACATTTCTTATATAATAGATAAAATATATATATTAAAATATAATTAAAAAACAAGCGCTTCTATTGTATTATAAAGGACTTACCTATAGAATAGAAGTATCAGGAAAAGAAAGGGGGAAGAGGGAATGGTGAATTCTATTGCATGGCTTATCCTTCTTGCATTTTTAATACTTGTTGAGATAATAACCCTGGGACTTACAACCATTTGGTTCGCAGGTGGAGCTCTAGTGGCATTTATAGTATCCCTATTCTATGATAACTTGCTGGTGGAAATCATATTATTCCTAGTAATATCCCTGGTCTTATTGTTCTTTACGAGACCAATCGTGAAAAAATACTTTAATTCCACCCGTACTAAGACAAATTACGAAGCAGTAATAGGAAGGGAAGCGCTGGTAACTGCTACGATTGACAACATTACTAATTCTGGATGGGCGGTTGTTAATGGACTGGAATGGTCAGCCAGATCAGTGGACGGAGAGATAATAGAAAAAGGAACAAGAGTTATAGTAGAGAGTATATCTGGAGTGAAACTAATAGTAAGTATAAAGAAGGAGGGATAAACATTGCCTACAGAAATAATTTTTGTCATATTTGCAATACTGCTTTTATTAATCATTGCATCCTGTGTAAGGATAGTACCTCAGGCCAATGCATTTATTTTGGAGCGTCTTGGAGGATATCAAGCGACCTGGGATGTGGGATTGCATTTTAAGTGGCCCTTAATTGACAAGGTAGCTAAAAGGGTCTTACTAAAAGAGCAGGTGGTGGATTTTCCGCCACAGCCTGTTATCACTAAAGATAATGTCACCATGAAGATAGATACGGTGGTATTCTTTCAGATTACTGACCCTAAGCTCTACACATATGGCGTAGAACATCCGCTATTAGCTATTGAGAATCTAACTGCAACTACACTACGAAACATTATCGGTGATCTTGAACTTGATGAGACCTTGACATCCAGAGAGCACATTAACTCGAAGATGAGAGTTATTCTAGATGAAGCTACTGATCCCTGGGGAATTAAAATCACCCGAATAGAGCTTAAGAATATCTTGCCTCCTACAGCTATTCAGGATGCCATGGAGAAACAGATGAAGGCTGAGAGAGAGCGTAGGGAATCTATCCTTATAGCAGAGGGACAGAAGAGATCCGCTATTCTAGTTGCAGAAGGAAGTAAAGAGTCGGCTATTCTAAGTGCACAGGGTGAAAAAGAGGCTGCTATCCTTCGCGCTGAGGCTAAGAAGGAAGCCATGATTAGAGAAGCCGAGGGTGAGGCCGAGGCTATATTCCAGATTCAGAAGGCCCGCGCAGAGGGAATTAACTTTCTTAAGGCATCCGAGCCTACAGTTGAGATACTGCAGCTTAGAAGTATGGAAGCCTTTGAGAAAATAGCAGATGGTCAGGCTACAAAGATAATTATTCCTTCTGACATTCAAGGTATAGCTGGATTAGCAAAGTCCATGGTAGAGGTCATAAAGGATTAAGAGATATATATAGAATTATTAAGATAAATAGGGGTGCCAAAGGTATGATTATCATACTTTAGGTGCCCTGTTATATTCAATGTAAGTAGACTAGTAGCTCAGGGACTGTATCCTTGAGCTCGCGTTACACTTATCCAAAAGAAAGGCCACCTTTTATTGTAACATAAAGGGTGTGTTACAATAAAAGGTGATTTATCGTTTTGACTAATCTGCTTATTCGCGAACATTAAGAAAAAGTTAAGAAAAACTTACTTGATTTATCTCGCAGACATGTTATCATATTTAATGAACTATTATGTAAATGAATTACAAGATTTGTATATAGAAGTAGGTGAGTAAATTGAAGAAGCTAAAAAAATTAATAAAGTCACCATATTGTATATCAGCACTATTTGCCTTAAAGATGATGATTTATTATGCTCTAATAGATGTGAAACGAATGGAGCTAATTTTAGTATTTATCAGTATGGCAGTGTGGGGAATTATATTTATGTTCTTCGGAAGATGTGGGCTAAAGCGCAAACGAGGAATATTCATTTTGGTTTACAGTCTTTTAAGTCTTCTCATGTTTGCTGATACAATGTATTATAATTACTATAATCAGACTGTGTCAGTGAGACAGCTTTGGCAGGCGAGGGCTGTGGCAGCAGTGCCGGACAGTTTTATAGCGACCCTTATTCCAGCGAGCTTTTTGTTATTTGTGGACATTCCCTTTGTATATTATTATTTTAAGAGTTATTCCAATAGGTTTAGTAATATGAAGCCTGTTTACCATACGGAGCTTAAGCTAGGGTTTTACTTAGTAATAATTCTTATCTTTACTATGATAGCCAACCCCTTTAGCTCTGCTGCTGTGGCTAGGGTTAATAGTATGGAATTCTTTACAAGCCATGTGGGAGATATCTATGAGACCATATCTGATAACCTTGCTAAGAGTGAGATGGATGAGGAAGAGATACTTGAGGTGGTTGCTGATAAGATACAAGAGCCGATATCAGTCAAGTATCAAGAACTAGGAAAAGGAAAGAATTTGGTGGTTATACAGCTAGAGGCATTTCAGGACTTTGTGATTGATACACTATATAATGGGCAGGAGATAACCCCCAATTTAAATAAGCTAATTAAGAATGATACTATTTACTTTGATCAATTCTATTCAAATACAGGTAAGGGAAACACTGCCGATGCTGAGTTTTCATCACTTAATAGTTTGTACCCTTTAATAGACGGAGAGATTTATCGTCTATATGAGGACAATGTGTTTCGTGGACTTCCATGGCTGATGAGAGAGCAAGGGTATAGGGCGTTTGCAGTTCATGGATATGAGGGAGATTTCTGGAATAGGGAGGCTGCATATCCCTACCAAGGCTTTGAGGACTATATAAGCATGGAGGATTTGAACCAGGATGAACTCATAGGAATGGGTATATCGGATAAGTCAATGTTTAGCCAGTTGATTCCCATACTTAAGGAACAGCAATCCCCATTCTTTTCATTTGTAATAACCCTAACCAATCATCATCCATATATTCTAGATGAGGAATATCAATCATTGGATATTCTGGAAGAGGATAAAGATACAAAATTTGGTGCATATTTACAGACGGTACGATATACAGATGAAGCAATCGGACAGTTTATCTCTGATTTGAAGGAAGCGGGACTATATGAGAATACAGTAATTGCCCTATATGGGGATCATCATGGTCTAAATTGTGGTATGGAGGATGTCAAGGAAAATGTAAGTGCCTTCATTGGTAGGGATTATGATTATGATGAGATGTTAAATGTACCGATGATTATTCATATACCAAACAGCAATACAAATGAGACGATTCATACTAGTGGAGGTCAGATCGATTTTCTACCTACGATAGCCAATATTATGGGACTAAATCTAGATAATACATTGTATCTAGGCCAGGATCTGGCAAATGCCAGTGAGGGGTTTGTGGCATTTACAACCTATCTTTTTGAAGGATCCTTTGTAAATAATGATGTGATCTTCCAGATATCTAGAGAAGAGGTGTTTGAACATAGCAGGGCATGGCTTATTGGAACAAATGAAGAGGTGGATGTCCTGCAATACAAAGATGAATATGAAAAAGCACTACTACTTAAGAAGATCTCAAAGGAAATATTGGTGCAAAACCTGATGCTTAAAGATATAGATAATGAATAATAACTTAATCTGCCCAAGTAACATAGAAAAAAATAGTTACTTGGGCAGAAAATATCTTGACATTGTGTTTATATTGCAGTAATGTATAAATACACATACATTGTTATAAATATAAACTAATTGAATATTGGAGGTATAAGTATGAATTTGAAGGGACGTAGCTTTCTAACATTAAAGGATTATTCATCGAACGAGATTGATTATTTACTTACTTTAGCTATGCAGCTAAAGGATAAGAAGAAGAAGGGGATACTTGGACACAGCCTTAAGAGTAAAAATATTGCCTTACTATTTGAAAAGCCATCTACAAGGACTAGATGCGCCTTTACTATTGCTTGTATTGATGAGGGAGGACATCCTGAGTATTTAGGCAGTAATGATTTACAGCTTGGACATAAGGAAAGCATAGAGGATACTGCCAGAGTTTTGGGTAGAATGTTTGATGGAATTGAGTTTCGTGGATTTTCCCATGAAAATGTGGAAAAGCTAGCCAAATACAGCGGTGTGCCGGTATGGAATGGTCTGACTGACAGCTATCACCCCACACAAATTCTTGCTGACTTCTTGACATTGATAGAGCAGTTTGATAAGCTTGAGGGGTTAAAATTGGTGTATGTAGGAGATGGTCGAAACAACGTGGCAAATAGTCTTTTGATTGGGTCTTCCAAGATGGGGATTAATATCACCATTCTATCTCCAAAATCATTGTGGCCCCATGAGGAACTTATCAGTCAGTGTAATGAATATGCAAAAGCATCAGGAAGTATCATAGAGATTACAGATGATGTCGAAGCGATAGAAGGAGCAGATGCCATCTATACCGATGTCTGGTGCTCTATGGGAGAAGAGAAAATGGCAGCAGAGCGAATTCAATTACTAAAGCCCTATCAGGTGAACGAAGAGCTTCTTGCCAAGACAGGTAAATCCAGTACAATAGTTCTGCATTGCCTTCCAGCAGTCAAGGGTAATGAAATAACCTATGATGTCTTTGAGAGGTTTGATAAGGTTATATTCGATCAAGCTGAGAATCGAATGCACACTATAAAGGCAATTATGGTAGCCACACTGGGTAATGAGTAAAGAATAATCACAGGTTTACACTATAAGGAGCTTAAATATGTATCAAGATAGAGTTGTTCTTTGTGCAAGCAGTGCCTATGAAAAGAAGTTTTATTTTAATGATGATTTTCAAGCGCTACCAGAACAGATTAAGCAGGAGCTACAAATAATGTGCGTTCTATTTACCGAGGATGTGAGTGGTGTATTATCCTTGGAGTTTGAAGAGGATGGGAGCTTACTTCTTAAGGTGGATGTAGATGAGGGGGATTTTTTCTTTGATGAAATCGGAAGCGCTCTTAAAATAAAGGAAATTCAAAGGACTAAGAAGGAGCTCCTAGAAGCCATAGAGATATTCTACAAGGTGTTTTTTCTGAATGAAGATGCATCAAGTTTTATATAATCTGCGAACTAAAACTTGCAGAGTTTTGAGTTCCTAATCTGCGAACTAAACTATAAAGAGAGGCTGGTTGTTAATATGATATTCGTAATAGACGTCGGAAATACAAGCATTACCATGGGTGTCTTTGATGAAGATGAATTACTAGCAAAATTTCGTCTAACTACTCAGACAAATAGAACATCGGATGAATATGGGCTCTTTATCGTTGATCTTTTAACCCTAAAGGGGATTAATAAAGATGATATAAGTACGGTGGCCATTTCATCGGTTGTGCCGAGAGTAAACTATTCTCTTGTATCGGGGATCAAGAAATATTTAGGCTTAACACCAATATGTATTGGTGTAGGCACCAAAACAGGAATCAAGATTCCGATTCCAAATCCTAAGGAGGTTGGAGCGGACAGGGTGGCGGATGCTGTAGGAGCATTTGAGACATATGGAGGCCCCGTTATTGTAGCCGATTTTGGAACAGCAAACAAATACGACCTTATTACAGAGGATGGCTCTCTTATAGCTGCGGTAACCGGTCCTGGACTAAAGATGGTTGCCAGTGCTATGTGGTCTGACACAGCCAAGCTTCCTGAAGTGGAGATTGCCCTTCCTGATACTATTCTGGCTAAGGATACTGTAACCAGTATTCAGGCAGGGTTAATATTCGGTTGTATAGGACAGACGGAATATATAATAAAGAGGATGATTAAGGAAGCCGGTTTGGACAAATGCACGGTAGTAGCCACAGGTGGATTAGGAAGGATTATTGCAGAAAATTCTGATGTAATTGAAATATATGATCCTAACTTGCTACTAAAGGGCTTGAAATCAATAGCTGAAAAAAACAGAAATCTTAAATAACCGGATTGGAGTTATAAATGAGCTTTTATATAGGTGATGTTGAGATAAAAGGAGTTTTAAGTCTGGGTCCAATGGCGGGGGTAACTGACCTGCCATTTCGTTTATTATGTAAGGAAAAGGGTGTTGACCTCGTATATACGGAGATGGTTAGTGCCAAAGGGATTAGATATAATAACAAGAACACCAAGGACCTTTTGGCTATAAGTGAAGATGAGCGACCAGTGGCTATACAGCTTTTCGGATCAGAGCCTGATATTATGGCGGATGCAGCCAAACGAATTGAGCATATGGATTATGATATTCTAGATATTAATATGGGATGTCCAGTACCAAAGGTGGTTAATAACGGTGAGGGCTCTGCCCTTATGAATAACCCGAGCCTAGTTGCAGAGATTGTAAATAAGGTGTCAAAGGCCACAAATAAGCCTGTTACAGTAAAGATACGTAAGGGCTTTACAAAGGATAATATCAATGCTGTGGAAATAGCAAGGATTGCTGAACAAAGCGGGGCTAAGGCGGTAGCGATTCATGCAAGAACCAGAGAGCAGTTTTATAGCGGTGAAGCAGATTGGGATATAATCCGGCAGGTAAAGGATGCTGTGGGGGTACCGGTAATAGGCAGCGGTGATGTGATAAGCCCTATGGATGCCAGTGATATGCTTAAACAGACTGGGTGCGACGGCATAATGATTGCTAGAGGCGCACGAGGCAACCCGTGGATATTTGAGCAGGTTAAAGCTTACCTGGACCATGGTATTATAAAGAATAAGCCTGGATTTGGAGAGGTATTAGAGATGATACTTCGTCATGCCGAACTAGCTATTAGGCACAAAAGTGAATATACTGCTACAAGAGAAATGAGAAAGCATGTCGCATGGTATACCTCAGGGTTTCCCGGTTCAGCTAAATTCAGAAATGAAATAAACGAAATTGAAAGTATAAATGATTTAGAATCCATACTAAAGGAATATCATATAGGCCTTCAGGATTAGTATTTAGATAATGACTTTAGTATGGGTGAATTGATTGTTGGTAAAATTGACGGATAATATGTAAGCATTTTCAGATTAATGACAGTTATGACGAAATTTCAAATTAATCGTAAAAAGTATTTGATTTTTTCTAAAACTAGAGTATAGTATACTTACTGGAAAGACAGATGTCTGCCCTGCAAGAACAAGGCTGGAGGAATGATATGGATAAATTAAGAGTGGGTATCCTTGGAGGTACCGGAATGGTAGGACAGCGGTTTATATCTCTACTTGATAACCATCCATGGTTTGAGGTGGTATTGGTGGCGGCAAGCCCCAGGAGTGCCGGTAAGACATATGAGGATGCAGTCGGTGAAAGATGGAAGATAAGTACACCTATGCCTGACAATGTCAAAGGATTAATAGTTAAGAATGTAAATGAGATATCGGATGTAGCCGCTAGCGTTGATTTTGTATTCAGTGCTGTGGATATGACCAAGGATGAGATAAAGGAAATAGAGGAGGCATATGCAAAGACTGGGACACCTGTAGTATCCAACAATAGTGCCCATAGATGGACTCCTGATGTTCCTATGGTTATACCTGAGATGAATCCAGAGCACCTCAATGTAATTGAAGCTCAGAGGAAGCGTCTTGGAACAGACAGAGGATTTGTTGTAGTAAAACCCAACTGCTCTATACAAAGCTATGCTCCTGCATTACATGCCCTTAGGGATTATAAGCCCAAGGTGGTCGTAGCCACCACTTACCAGGCAATATCCGGTGCTGGCAAAAACTTTAAGGATTGGCCCGAGATGGTGGATAACGTAATTCCTTATATAGGAGGGGAAGAGGAAAAGAGTGAACAGGAGCCCCTAAGAATTTGGGGTAAGATAGAGGATGGGAAGATTGTAAAAGCTGAAGAACCAGTTATTACTACTCAGTGTATACGTGTACCAGTAACAGACGGACATACAGCAGCAGTATTTGTAAGCTTTGAGAAAAAGCCTTCAAAGGAAGATATCATTAAAGCTTGGAATGAATTCAAAGGAGTGCCTCAGGAGCTTGAGCTTCCAAACGCGCCTAAGCAATTTATCAAATACTTCGAAGAGGATAATCGTCCTCAGGCAAAGCTTGATAGGGATTATGAGAATGGAATGGGTGTGACTCTCGGAAGACTTCGTGAGGATAAAGTATATGATTATAAATTCGTAGGACTATCCCATAATACTGTTCGAGGTGCAGCCGGCGGAGCAGTATTGATAGCTGAGTTATTAAAGGCACAGGGATATATTACAAAGAAACAATAGCGATCATTTATTAATATAAAGAAAGCCAGAAGCTCTTATTGCTAACTACTTTAGAATAAGGGCTTTTTGGCACTCTCTTTA
>CAZODB010000049.1:1399-12882 GCA_964578425.1 uncultured Herbinix sp. | reverse complement strand
AAAGTAAGTCGCTAGAGGATGGAGATTCTCTTATGTTCGTATCAAGGGACTATGGCTCTGATCAGAAGATTACTATTCATTGTGATAAGCCCGGATTAAGTGATCTTCTCGGATTAACTGTAGCTGGAGCAGAGGCAACGGGAATAGATGCAAAGGCAGAGATTGACCCATCAGTAACGGATTCTCTGTTTGAGAACACTGCAACCGTTTCAATTAGAGGAAACAAGGTTACAGTATCAGATCGCAATAATTTTAAGATGGTCTTTGAAGTAGACCCAGGTACAGTTAAAACCAATTTTGTTGATAAAGTGATTATCTCTTCTTCTAATAGTCCTGCTGATGCTCCATCCCCTACCGGTGGTGTGGCTGCGGACATAACAGTATCCGTACTTGACGCAGGTCCTATGGATCTTCAGATTGGTGCCAATGAAGGACAGATTATGTCTGTTAGGATACCTAAGGTAACGCCTCAGACACTGGGAGTGGATAAGGTTAATATAGGTACTGCGGACGGAGCACAAAAAGCCATAGGTCTTCTTGATATAGCTATCAATGAGGTTTCCGCCATAAGATCTAAGCTTGGTGCTTATCAGAACCGTCTTGAGCATTCCATATCCAATCTTGATGTTACCTCTGAGAATATGACTGAGGCTCTGTCCCGTATAGAGGATGTGGACATGGCAGAGGAAATGGCGGAGTATACGCAGAAAAATGTTCTTGCACAGGCCGGTACCTCCATGCTAGCCCAGGCCAACATGAGACCACAGAATATATTATCCTTACTGCAGCAATAATGTACGATTGGCTGCTGAAATTAAAACATAAGGTAATACTGATAATGTGGGAGGTAATATAATATGAAGAAAGAGATGGTTCAATCCTTCACGGCACGGATTACTCAGGCATCTAGAAGTGAATTGGTTGTAATTCTATATGAAATGACTCTGGCTAGAATAGAAGGTGCCGAGAAATCATATCAGGAGAGTAATTTATGTGATTTTGATAAGGAGCTTAAGAGCGCGCAAAAATATATTAGCGAGCTTATGGCAACCTTAGATTATAAATATAAGATTTCATACGACTTGCTTAGTCTTTATCTATACACCAGCAAGCATATAATAACGGCTATTGTAAAGCAAAATCCTCTTAGTCTTCAGAGTGCAAAGGTTATATTGAAGAAGCTATTAATAGGCTTTGAGGAGGTTAGTAAGCTTGATACAAGCGGTCCTATGATGCGCAACACGCAGCAGCTATACGCGGGCTTAACCTACGGCAAGGGAACATTAAATGAAACATTTGTTGATCCCGGACATAAAAGCCGAGGGTTCATAGCATAAAGCCATATACTTAAGAGTTTTATGAAGGTACTAAAGATATTGCTAATAAGTACATAAGTGATATATTAGGATACAAAAGAAAATTTTCTAGAGATACATATGATGACTTACTTCAGATGACACATTAAAGAACTTAAGATATAAAGAAAACACATAAGAAAAAACACAAAAGATACTTATACATACTAAGCAGGCAGTCCATGATTTTATTGGACTGCCTGCTTTCTGGGCGCTACCAACTTAGGATTTTAACTCAACATAGCTTTTATCAGAGGCCTTAGCTTGCTTTAATAGATATTTATATCTGTTCTGAATGGCATTTAGCTCGTAAATGCAGCTGTCTATCAAATCTGGATCAACCACATATTCAAAGTGTAAGTATGCTGCTTCTAAGGCGAGTTTGGTTTTATTAATTTCTTTAATTAGGAGATCCTCATGGGGGTGTTTCTTTCTGGAGAATATTTTCATTATCACCATCACTTTCCCTAGTATTATGTATATAGTATAGTCAAATTATTAACCATTTATTCGTTTAATTAGAATAAACTGGATGAAAATGTATATAAATATTATAGGTTGTATTATAAAAGTAATGGTTTATGTTTTTCGAGAATAAATGATAGAAGGAATAGTGGTGATAACATGGAAAGTATTATATTGGGAATAATTATTGTTGCATGCATAGCCTTTATAGGAGTCTGCATATTAAGGAAGAGATTAGATTTAATAATGGACTTTTTTCTTAGGGTATGTGTGGGAACAGCGGGAATCTATTTGTTGGATTTTGTTCTTACCATAAGTGGATATCAAATTACAGTTGGGGTCAATGCATTTACTATTTTGTCAAACGGCCTTTTTGGGCTTCCAGGCTTTATATTGCTTTATGGCTTAGCTTTTTATTACTCTATTTAGACTTATATTTGTGCAATTCACCCGTAAGAAGGTAAATTTATTGTTTAATTATACAAAAGTACGCCGTCATTAAAAGGAATATATTGACATGTGCTTCAAGGTTATGTATTATGAACATATCCTCTTCCGATATACATAAGGATGTCATTCATGTAATTCTATGAATTTTCAATATATCTAAGCTCTAAGGCTTAATCAAGGATGCAACTTCTGCATTTATACCACTTTTTTAACTTAACATAAAAGATTATGTACTATTTAGGAGGTTCAGCAATGGAAAAACTATTGGCTGTCTTTGATACGGACTTTTTGTATGCATCCCGTTTAATGGAGTATCTAAAAAAGACAGACAGGGACATCTTCGAGGTTCTCTTATTTACCAAAAGAGAAAGTTTAGTTGATTTTCTAAAATATCAGTCAGTAGATATCCTTTTATATGGAGAAGAAGCATTATTCGAAGAGCTACCAAAAGAAAATATTAAATATTTATTTTTACTTAGTGCAGATAAGAAGCATGTTAAGAACAAGCTCGAGATTATTTACAAGTATCAAGCGGCTGGAAGAATAGCCTCGGATATATTGTCATGCTATACCAGACTAGAGGATAACAATCAAAACCATGTAATTGGAAATGTTAGTTTTATAGCTGTTTTTACGCCGGTTCCAGGGGCTGAAAAGAGATGCTATGCCTGGTCATTGGCTAAGGAGCTTTCATACAAAAGAAAGGTACTCTTCATAGCCCTCGAGCAATTGCCTACATTATCTTTGCTAGGACAAGAGGATAGCGGACAGTCTATGTCTGAGCTCTTATACTATCTTAAGGAAAGCGAATCGAATTATATGGATAAACTAAAATCCTATCTTGCTTATTCCGAAAAGCTATCCTATCTTTCAGGCCCGACTCATGGCTTTGATTTATTATCCTTAAGCAAGGAAGACATAGCAAAGTTTATGGATGATATAAGAAAGCATTCAGATTATGAGATGGTAGTACTTTATCTTGAAATCTACACGGAAGGTTCTATGGAGGCACTAAGGCTTAGTAATGAGGTATGCCTAGCCACTTGCTCTTCACCTTATGAAGAGCTTATAGTAAAAGAATGGGAAAGGCAGATGGAGCTTATCGGGGTGCCTATCAGTAAGCTAAGGATGAATAGGATAAGGCTTCCTACAGCCGAGCAGCTAGTAGGGGACAATCCCATAAGCGAGGATATATACACTGCTATTAGGCCGTTTGCAACTGAATTGGCGGCACAGATATAGATGAGAATAGATATAAGGAAAGGGTTGTATTGATATGGATAATCAGAAAGGGGCGTTATGAGTGGGATAAAGGAAGGGCTACAAGAGGATGTGTTAGAAAGCATAGATTTATCGACAGAGATATCTGATGAGGAGCTACTTAGTACTATAGATGAGAGATTGCTAGTTAGAAGTAGAGAGAATTATATAAGCATGCAGGAGAAAAGAAGGCTGCGGAGGGATATATTTAACTCAATACGCAAGCTGGATGTTCTTCAAGATATGATTGAGGATCCTTCTATAACTGAAATCATGGTAAATGGTGCAAAGGACATATTTATCGAGCAAAATGGGGTCATAACTAGATGTTCGAAACACTTTGAATCAGAGGAAAAATTAGAGGATGTCATACAGCAGATTGTATCCCAGTCCAATCGCATAGTAAATGCATCTAATCCAATAGTAGACTCTAGGCTATCGGATGGCTCCAGGGTTAATATAGTTCTTCCGCCCATAGCACTGGATGGGCCTGTGATTACCATAAGGAGATTCCCTGAAAATCCAATAACTATAGACAAGCTAATAGAATATGAGTCAATAAGTCCCGAGGCGGCAGCATTTTTAGAAATGCTGGTAATAGCCAAATACAACATATTCATAAGTGGAGGGACCGGTTCTGGTAAAACTACATTTCTTAATGTGTTATCAAATTATATTCCCAGTAGTGAGAGGATTATAACAATAGAGGATTCAGCAGAGCTACAGCTAAGAGGGGTGACAAACCTGGTTCGCATGGAGGTGAGGAATGCTAATACAGAGGGAAGCAATCAAATATCCATACGGGATTTGATAAAGACATCTCTTAGGATGCGACCGGACAGAATTATCGTGGGAGAAGTAAGAGATGAGGCGGCGATAGATATGCTTCAAGCTCTTAATACCGGCCATGATGGCTCGCTTTCTACAGGGCATGCCAATTCCCCCGCAGACATGTTAAATAGACTGGAATCCCTGGTTCTTCTTGGGGCAGACATCCCTCTTATAGCAGTACGTAGACAAATCGCCTCAGCCATAGATATAATCGTACACCTTGGAAGGCTTAGAGACAAGTCAAGGAGGGTGCTAGAAATAACAGAGGTAGTGGATATAAAGGATAATGAAATTATATTAAGCCCTCTATACAAATTCAGCGAGATGGGTGAGAACGCACAGAGAATAGTTGGTAAGCTTGAAAGGGTCAATGAGCTTTTTTATACAGAGAAGCTCAGTCTTGCAGGTATATCTGGGAAAAAGCTGATTGATCCATAGACAAGATCATAAAGTAGAGTTTCGCAATTATCTAAACAAAATATAATATAGAAAGGAAGACGGATGGTTGATAATTATGATTTCTATCGGTTCTCTCTAGTTGAAAATATACGGTATATTTTTGAAGGGTTTGTTATAGTCTTGCTAATTGGGGTTTTGTTTTATAGAAGTATATTTGGTTTAGTCATACTCTGCCCCTTGATATATATATATTATAAAAAGAAAAAAGTCGATCTTATTAATAAAAGAAAATGGCAGCTAAATCTTGAATTCAGAGATGGAATTAATAGTCTGTCAGCGGCTATAGGTGCCGGCTTTAGTGCTGAACATGCATTTATAGAAGCTATAAAGGATCTGAGACGTATGTATCCTGATGAGGCGATGATTATTAAAGAATTTACCTATCTTGTTAACCGTATACAGATGAATATTACAGTGGAAAAGGCTCTTGATGATTTTGGTGAGCGTAGCGGGGTAGAGGACATTATAAGCTTTGCGGAGGTATTTGCCACTGCCAAGCGAACGGGGGGAGATATAATGCACATAATAAAGGCTACTGGTAGCATTATTAATGATAAGATTGAGGTAAAGCGGGAGATTATGACTGTAATTGCCGCTAAAAGAATGGAAGCAGCTATAATGAAGATTGTTCCTGCTGGTATCTTGGGCTATCTAACCATCTCATCCCCTGGATATCTAAACCCCCTATATCATAATCTATTTGGAATTCTCGCTATGACAAGTCTACTTATAATCTACCTATTCACCTATCGTATTATCGATAAAATCATTTCTATTGAACTATAAGGAAAAACAATATGTTGTACGCAAGCATAATAATTATAATACTATTAACTTGTCTTTATGTGATGGCCTTGAGGCATAGTGGCAAAGTAATGTCAGGTCTTGACAGACAAAAGCATAGATTGTATTTTCTATATCCAATGGCAGGGTTCCTTCTAAATAAAACAGGACTTTATAAAAAGCTAGAAAACAAAACTGATATTACAAAAAGAATCCGCGCTCTTCATACTTCTGATCATCATGAATCTCAGGTCACGCTCTACTGGTATAAAAAAACCTCTTTATTTCTATTTATTATATTTATTTTCTCATGTGTATCCATGATAACATCCCTTCAGGAAACCATTAATAAGTCTCAGCTATATGAGACAAATCTTCTAAGGCCAGAGGTGGGTGAAGGAGATAGTCATACAAAATTGCAATTTAAAATGGAGAACAATAAGGACAAGGAAGATGTCTTTGAAGGGGATATAACCATAAATAACAAGGAGCGTGTATATACAGACAGGGAGTGGAGGGAGGTGTTGCATACAGCTATTCCCTACCTTGAGAAAGAAATACTAGGGGAAAATACGGCTTTAGAATATGTATTTAAGGATTTAAATTGTATAAGGGATATTCCCGGAACTGGTATAGTCGTAGAGTGGATTCCAAAAGACTATAGACTTATTTCAGGAAGTGGAACGCTTATGAATGAGGATATGACTGATGATAAAGCTGATACATTAATAACAGCTACTCTGAAATACAAGGACAAAGTATATGAGCACAGAATCCCCTTAACCATATGGCCTGCCAAATCAGATAAGAAAGCCCTATTATATAGGGAGCTCCAAAACACCCTTGATAAAGTAGAAGAGGAGACGGCTACAGCTAAGAAATGGAGTCTTCCAAAAAGCTTAGGTGAATACTTTATTATATGGCAGATACCTAAAAGTAATCTTGCATTTTCGGTTTTAGTATTGGGCTTTGCTGGTTCAGTTCTACTATGGGTTTTTATGGACAAGTCACTAGATGATAAAATGAAACTAAGAAACAATCAAATGCTTCTCGATTATCCTGATATAATCAATAAGTTCAGTCTACTGGTAAATGCAGGAATGACTATAAGGCAGGCTTGGAGTAAGATTTCAGAGGACTACCAGCGAAAGCCCAAATTAAGAAAGGGACAAGCACGATATGCATATGAAGAAATGCTGGTGACATTACATGAGCTAAAGCTTGGAATACCTGAGGTAAATGCCTATGAGGAGTTTGGTATAAGAGCGGGGCTTATGCCTTATATGAAATTTAGTTCCATGTTAGCTCAAAACCTAAAAAAGGGAAATAAGAATATGATAGAGATGCTTAAACAGGAAGCGGTGGAAGCATTTCATGAACGAAAGGAAAACACAAAAAGACTTGGTGAGGAGGCTTCTACAAAGCTTTTAGGGCCTATGATAATGATGCTTCTTATCGTCCTAATAATAATTCTAATACCTGCATTTATATCATTTCAAATGTAGATCCCTAAAGATACTACATATAGTTCTATATTACCATGCCAACAAATAATGGAAAGGAAAACTGTCCCGTAGGACAGAGATGAATAAAATGAAGAGATTAAATAAAATTTTAAAGACAGAAGTGGATGGGATAGGTGTGGTGGAAATCATATTAATTCTTTTGGTTTTAATACTTTTAGTTGTGCTTTTTCGTACACAAATTTCCAGTATTATCACCAAGGTGTTTGTAACTATTAATGAACAGGTCGATACACTGAACACTCCATAAAGAGGGAATAATATTGAAGGAACAAATTAAAGATCAAAGTAAAAACGCATCTATTACAGTCTTTTTAAGTCTGATATTAGTCTTAATTCTCTCCCTAATAATGACTGTTATTGAAGGGGCAAGGCGATCAACGGCCATGGTTTTTGCAGAGAGGGCCTTGATAACCTCTATGGATTCAGTCTTAGGGGGATTCTATGGACCTCTTATGGAAGAATACCATTTGATGGGATTGGACTCCTTATATGATGAAGCTGGCGCATACAGTGAAATAGCAGATAGAATGCAAGAATATATGCTATATACCCTAGATCCTAATCGAGGGCTGTATGATGAGAACAAAGGGCTTAATCTTTATACAACTTCCTTGGAATCAGTTGAGCTGCTAGAGAGTACCAGTCTCTTAGACCACAAAGGGGAAGTGTTTATTCATGAGGTAACTGAGTATATGAAATATCGCTCAGTAGGAGATTTAGCGGAGTTCTTTTTGGATAAGGCATCATTACTTGAACAACCCAAAAAGGTCAGTGTTTTATATGAAGAGAAGGTTAAGCTTGAGGAAAAGCTGGTCACTATAGACGAGGGTATATTAGCTCTGATGAAGTATATTGATGGTGTATCGACAGGGAAAAAAGGCCTGATTAAGAAAAAGGGTAATTTAAAGACAGAGAAGGGTTTTGTTAAAAAGATATTTTTCGAATCCCCGACCATGGAAAGTACAGGTATTAATAATGAAAAGATATTTAATGCACTACAGGATCAATACGTAGATCCCTCAGAGATTTTTAATACAATTAATAATAGCTTCGAAAGACTCTATGAGGCTCTCGCTGCCATAGAGGAGCTGGGGGAGAGGCTAGAGCTAGCTCAGGAAAGTATAAAAGGGGAAAAAGCGGCTCTAAAACGGCTTAAAGAAACACTAGCTAATAGTAAGAAAGAAGAAAAAAAGGCCATAAAGGCAAGCATCCAGGGGGCGGAGAAGAGTATATCAGCTGCAGAGGAAGGTATAGAGTCAATCCGGGCGGAAATCAAGGCCAATAAAGAGGCAAAAGCAAGCTGTATAAAAACGATTCAAAGTAAGGGAAATAATATAACTGATATAGCTACAGATAGTCTTAGAGCATCTGAACTTGCTAGCCTAGAGCTTGAACAGATCATATTGACCGCTGAGGATGCAAAACCACTAATCGAATCCTATGAGAACAATCTTAATAGGGAAAAGGAAGGATTAGATACAGAAATCCGTAATAGTCTGGATGAAGGATTAGAGGAGCTAAAAAGGTACCAGTTAGATAATTATAACGGCTATGATTTTTATAGAATGAAGGAAATACTAGACTTTGACTATGGGATCTTAACCTCTTGTGTTAGCAGTCTTAACAAAGGCTTCGAGGCTATGATCGATGAGGATTTTACAAGTGCTATGAATGCCTATAGCAAGGCAAGTCAAGAGCTTTTGAGATATGAGACTAAGGGTCTTAATATTAATTATAGTACATTAGTTATAAAGGATGAGGATTCACCTGATTATTTAGGCGGTATAAAGGAGCTTGTTAAGGAAGGAATCACCAGCCTAGTTGTTGACCCTAAGACCATATCAGACAATGAAATATCTACCGAGCTATTACCCTCTGTTATAGATATGCTGTCTGAGGATGATGAGGGCTTCTCTTTTTCTACCCTACTTAAGAATATGAAGATCGGCGGTAAGGACTCCGGTACAGAAGATATGTTTGGAAGCTTTGGTGATTACAGCTTAGGTTCACTTATAGGTAATGGGGTAGATGAGATATTGGAGCGTCTTCTGGTTCAGGGCTATATAAAGGATCATTTTTATAGATATCCAGTAAATGATGAGGAAAAGGAAGGAAGAAAGCCCTCTGTTCTGACCTATGAGATGGAATATCTCTTATATGGAAAAGCATCAGATAAGGAGAATTTGAAGGCTCTTATAGGAAGACTCATTCTGATAAGAACGCTATTGAATTTCACATCTATACTAGCTGACAAAGAAAAGTGGAAAGAGGCAAAGACTATAGCCTCAGCACTGGTGGGCTTTACGGGACTTCCTATATTAGTAGCGATTACCCAGGGTGTATTAATGATACTATTAGCCCTTGCCTCTGGCCTTGTGGACACCTGTGCTCTACTCATAGGGAAAGCGACGCCTATTATTAAGAAAAAAGTTGATTTAGAATATAAGGATCTTTTGTTGCTAACCAGAAGTAATATTAGAAAAAAGGCTGATGCATATAAGGAAGACAAGGGGCTTTCCTATAATGATTATATGACACTGTTTCTATGTCTGACCAATCAAAGAAAGCTTTCATATCGAATGATGGATCTAATACAAGAGAATATAAACATGCGATATGGTACCGATTTCAAGCTGCAAAACTGCCTGTTTGGATTTGAGGCAAAGGCCAAATTTTATATAAAGCCACTTTTTACTACATTTTCATTTATAAATAGGTACATAGGTGAAGATAATGGAAGATCCCTGATAATTCAAGCTGAATGCAGTTATTAATGAAACCAAGCTTCAATCCATGGTGGTTCGGGATGTCCGCTCTTCTAAAGTAATCTCACGTCTATTAAATTCTATTAAATCAAATAAAAATCTCTCTCCAAGAATCATTTGCTGATACAGTATTATTTTAATAGAAGAACGGACATTCCGGCCCATCATAGAAAGGATTTGCAAAAGTAGGTAGCACTAAGAATATGAAACTAAGGTCAGATATAAATCATAGAAAGAAAATAAGAATAAATGCGTCTCTTACTGTGGAGACATCGCTGGTGCTCCCTCTATTTTTATTCTTTTTTGTAAGCCTGCTATACTTTATACAAATAATTACTATTCAGGAGGTCTTGCAAGAGGCCATGACCGAATCAGGTCTTAGTATGGCTAGAGCCTCATATGTATATGCAGATTTTCAAGATGCAGAGGATGCTAGTAATGCAGAGGGCTCCATATTCGATGATGCTATACAATTAGGACTAAAAGAAATTACAGGAGCTGTGATTAACAATGTTGTCCTTAGGCATGCCATACAGAGTAGGCTAAACGTAGATATTATAAAAAATACTCTTATAGTGGGTGGCTTTGATGGCATAAGCTTTGATGATTCTAAGGTTCTTAGGGGAAACGATGATATTGATATTATTATAAGGTATAGGGTTAGTAATCCCATAAGAATATTTGGCTTTCAAAAAATGGATATGATACAGAGAGTAAAGCTTCGTGGATGGAATGGACATCAGCTTCCCCCTCTATATACAATTGTAGAGGAGGGTGATAGTGAAGATGAAATGGTCTATATCACCGAAAGCGGTACAGTATATCATCTTAAGAGAACATGCTCTCATATAAGCCTATCGGTAGAGGCTATTAGCGGTAAACCATCTTGGCAGAGAAATAAAAATGGGGGGAAATACTATCCCTGTGAAGCTTGTTGCTCTGGCGATGAGCCTGAGTTAGCAACTTATTATATAACATCCTATGGTGACAGGTACCATAGAAGTGAAGGCTGTTCAAAAATAAAAAGAAATGTTCGAGAGGTGCCATTATCGGAGGTTAAGGATAGAGCCCCTTGCAAACGATGCGGTAAATAAATGTTATTAAAGGCTTTATTAATAAGCGAAATAAAGCAAAGCAAAGGTAAAGATAGGAGAAGATATGTGGGAATATCTAATGAGGGGAATTCTAGGGTTACTATTAATTGTTGTATCTATTCAGGATATTAAATGGAAGAAGATACAAGTGGGGATCGTGTTAGTTGCTTCGATTGTCCTATGTATATGCGTGCCCTTTTGTTCTAACTTATTAATTATAGACAGAATACTTGGACTTTTAGTGGGATTAGGTGTTGTGCTTTTGAGTAAGGCAACAAGAGGAAAGATAGGCATTGGCGATGGGATGGTGCTAGGGGTTACTGGTATAGGGCTTGGCTTTTGGAGTAATATGGAGCTTTTCGCCTTGGCTCTTTCAATGGCAGCAGTATTCTCAATAGGCTTGATAGCTTTTCGTAGAGCGAATAGGAAGACAGCTATTCCCTTTATGCCCTTTCTTTTTGTTTCTTATATGATTCTAAGTATTCCTGTGTGGAC
>CAZODB010000049.1:0-1299 GCA_964578425.1 uncultured Herbinix sp. | reverse complement strand
CTGATTCTAAGGAAGATGAAATTGAAGATTACACCGCTAGGATGTTGTCTAAGGGTCTGATTGCTACAAGCATTACTAATGTTCATGTGTCAAGGAATATTCTAGACCTTTCTATTAGAGTGGAGGGAGAATTTCAGTTTCCACTAAAGGGGTTAATATGGATAACCTCGCTAGATGATACCTTGGCTGTAGAGGCAAAATCAGCATATCATTATCCAGCGAATTTTATTCGAATATCAGAGGTTGTTCTGGATACAGGATCTAAGATAAAGGGCTTTGATAAGATAAAGGATTCCATAGGAAAGCTAATACCTGATAGATAAGGAGAGGGGCAATGGATGTAAGTTTTAAAAAGGATCTTCGACATAACTATCTTGTTTTACCCAAGATGGATATTAGCAATGAAGAAGATTATTGTGTATGTATGCTACAAGCGAATTCAATAGATGGTATTATAAAGCCTGAGCCACGGACTATAGATAATAAGGTGCTCTATTATTATGATATTACATCAAAGCAATCTATAGATACCATCTTTGTTAAGAATGCCATTAATTATGAACAGCTAAAACAACTATTTAAAGACCTTTCAGAAGTGGTAGAGCAAGCCTATGAGTATCTGCTAAATGAAAACGACCTAGTATTTGAGCCAGAGCATATCTACATAGAACTTACTAAGGGAAGGGCAAATGTAGGTTATCTTCCGGGATATAACAAGGACTTGGGAAAACAAATCGTATCATTAATTGAGTTTCTTATGAATAAGGTGGATTACAATGATAAGGAGGCTGTTTTTTATATTTATAATCTATATGCAGCATGCCGTGATGAAGGGTTCTCCTTTAATAATCTGCTATCAGCAATTAGAGATAATAAGTCGGAGCAATCAATGATTAAAAAAAACAAAAAAGTTATGAACATAGGTGTTAAGAAAGATAATGGTCAGGGCGATAGTCCTAATCTAGATATACAGGATGCCACAAAAGAGGAGCATAGGCTTAGAAAGCAGATACCTGTTATGATGGAGAAAGTATCAGAGGAAAGTGAAATATATTACTATGCCTTAAGA
Organism: uncultured Herbinix sp.; assembly: GCA_964578425.1. Lineage (GTDB taxonomy): Bacteria > Bacillota > Clostridia > Lachnospirales > Lachnospiraceae > Mobilitalea. The sequence goes on along the minus strand of CAZODB010000049.1, from coordinate 230 downwards.
ACTTACATATATACAGGAGCATGTATTTTAGGAGCTATTATGGTGATACTTATATTTTTTAACATGAAAGTCTTATATACCCCTATGGGAAATAGAATTGATTATGGTAAGCTTATGGCTTTGTTACTGATACTACTAATAATAATTGGTTACCTAATGAAGATTGTTTGGAACAAGAATAATCGGTTAACAAAGATTATTAGCAAACAGGAATATATCGATCCAAGAAT
>CAZODB010000048.1:0-12960 GCA_964578425.1 uncultured Herbinix sp. | reverse complement strand
AAGAAATTCCACCCTGAGCCTACTATAGTTAAGGTGGGTAACGTTACTATCGGTGGAGATACTATGGTTATAATGTCTGGTCCCTGTGCAGTCGAAAGCAGAGAACAGGTAATGACCACTGCCCGTGCTATTAAAAAGGCAGGCGCTCATATCCTACGAGGCGGTGCTTACAAGCCCAGAACTTCTCCCTATGCATTTCAGGGTCTTGAAGAGAAAGGGTTAACTTATATGAAGGAAGCTAGAGATGAAACTGGACTCCCAGTAGTCTGTGAAATTACGAGCTTAGATGCAATAGAATCTGCTGTAAAATATGTAGACATGCTACAGATTGGTGCAAGGAATATGCAAAACTTCTATCTCCTTAAAGAAGCTGGAAAATCCGGTTTACCCGTTCTATTAAAGCGTGGCCTATCAGCAACTATTGATGAATGGCTAAATGCAGCAGAATATATAATTGCTGAGGGTAATCCCAATGTGGTACTATGCGAGAGAGGAATACGTACCTTTGAAACAGCTACTAGAAACACTTTGGATATAAGTGCTGTTCCTGTGATAAAATCAAAGAGCCACCTTCCTATTATAGTGGATCCCAGCCATGCTACTGGCGTAAGAGCTTATGTAAAATCTCTTTCAATGGCAGCTGTGGCAGCAGGGGCCGATGGGCTGATGATCGAAACCCACCCTGACCCCTCTAACGCATTAAGTGACGGACCTCAATCCCTCTCCTTTGATCAGTTTGAACTTTTAACAGAAGAACTGAACCCGCTTATTAAATTAATGGGTAAGAAATTATAAAATTATAATAATGTTTTTTGAGTATCTATAATTATTGATATGATACAGATACAATTTACACTAATTATATCAGGTTACACATATATTGGAGGAATTCATGAAAGACAAGGAAAGTGCCTTTAGCATAAATACCATAGGCTTTATAGGTTTTGGACTGATTGGAGGCTCTATTGCCCGGGCAATTAAGACCATCCATCCGAATACACTCATATATGCCTATGACTATCACTACAATCCCTCAAGCAAAAATATACTTAGCACTGATTTAGAGGAAGCCTTATCAGATGGTGTGCTAGATCATGTCACTGTAGACCTTACTAAAGGCTTTTCTGATTGTGACATCATATTCCTGTGCGCACCGGTACTGGCTAATATCTCATATCTTGCTAAACTAAAGCCCATTATAAAACCTACATGCATTATAACAGATGTCGGAAGCGTGAAGAGCAATATCCATGAGGCTGTTAATGAGCTTCATATGCAAGATATATTTATAGGTGGTCACCCAATGACAGGCTCTGAAAAAACAGGCTATGGCAATTCCTATGCCTTACTATTAGAAAATGCTTATTATATCCTCACTCCCACAAAGAAAACTCATATAGATAAACTGAATATACTTCAAGGGCTTGTAAAGGAAATGGGATCTATTCCGATTATCCTAGACCCAAACGAGCATGACGAAATCACCGCAGCAATAAGTCACCTTCCCCATATCATAGCTGCCCAATTAGTAAATCTTATAAGAGATTCTGATGAAGTATCAGAGAAAATGAAGCAACTGGCCGCAGGAGGCTTTAAAGATATTACTAGGATTGCTTCTTCCTCACCACAGATGTGGCAAAACATCTGCCTTACCAATGCAGATGTAATAAGAGGTATTCTTGATCGCTATATAGAATCTCTAAAAAGTGTTTCCAAGGCACTTACAGATATGGATGGAGATTACTTATATAGAATGTTTGATACTGCAGGGGAATATCGGGGTAGCATTCCTAATAAATCAATTGGTCTTATTCATAGAATATTTGAGGTCTTTATCGACGTTGTAGATGAAGCGGGAGCTATCGCCACCATTGCCACTTTGCTAGCTAGCCATCATATCAGTATGAAAAATATTGGTATTATTCATAATAGAGAATTCGAAGAAGGTGTTCTACGGATAGAATTCTATGATGCGCCTTCGGAAGAAGCCGCAAAGATATTATTGAGTAAACGTAATTACCATATACATGATAGATAGCCGGCGAATAAACGGGTTAGTCCAAGAACATCATCACATTTTATGTGATGATAAAGTGTGGTTACGTTTTTGGATAAGTGTAAGGCGAGTGAAAAAGTCGAGGACTTTTGAGCTTAGAATATATAAGGAGCATTGATATGATTATCAAAAAGAAGGGTCCACTAAAAGGAAGCATAAGAGTTCCAGGGGATAAATCCATATCCCATCGCTCCATCATGTTTGGTTCACTGTCTGATGGAAGAACTGAAGTTGAGAATTTCCTATTGGGAGATGACTGCATTTCTACCATCTCATGCTTTAGGCAACTTGGCATAGCCATTGATCTTGATACTAATAATCGTAGGGTAACCATACATGGTAAGGGCTTAGATGGACTAAGGCCTTCTAATCATGTGCTGGATGTGGGTAATAGTGGCACCACTATCCGGTTGCTGTCAGGCATATTATCAGGACAAGCTTTCTCATCCACCATAAGTGGTGATGCCTCCATTCAGCAGCGCCCTATGGGTAGAATTCTTACTCCCTTAAGGCAGATGGGGGCTATTATTGACAGTAAGAAAGATAATGATTGCGCTCCTTTACAGATTAACAATAATGATAAATTTAATATAAAAGATAAGCACATTACAGAGGAGTTAACCAGGCTAAAAGGAATTCATTACAATTCCCCAGTAGCTTCTGCTCAAGTAAAATCCTCTATCCTTCTAGCAGGTCTATATGCTACTGGGGAAACAAAGGTTACCGAGCCTTATGTGTCAAGAAACCATACCGAACTTATGCTGTCAGAATTCGGTGCCACAGTAACTGTATCTGAAAATACCGCATCCATTCTACCAAGACCAAGGCTTAAAGGCAGAAAGTTAAGTGTTCCTGGAGACATATCCTCCGCCGCTTATTTTATAGCAGCTGCCTTGATAGTTCCAAATTCTGAACTACTAATAAAAAATGTTGGCATTAATCCTACTCGGGATGGAATACTTCATGTATGCCGTATGATGGGCGCTGATATAAGTCTTGAAAATATCAGAAAAGATGGAGGTGAGCCCTCAGCCGATATCCTAGTTAGACACAGTAACCTTAAGGGAGTAGAAATAAGCGGAAGCATAATTCCTACCCTAATCGATGAGATACCAATAATCGCTATACTCTCCTGTTTTGCTGAAGGAAAAACAATCATTAAAAATGCAGAAGAATTGAAAGTTAAAGAATCTGATAGAATAGAAGTTATCGTAAAAAATCTCACTAGCATGGGCGCTGATATCACTGCTACTGAAGACGGAATGATTATAAATGGCGGTAAAGCTCTTCATGGATCTAACATCGATAGTAGGCTAGATCATAGAATAGCTATGGCATTTACAGTTGCAGGCCTAGCAGCTGATGGAAGCACAAGCATCCTAGACCCCGAATGTGTTACTATCTCATACCCGAAGTTTTTTGAAGAAATTCTAAGTCTAGTATAATGGTGCCAGGTACCTGACCACTGATCCACCTATGAAATAGCAAGAACTCTCTTTTACTTCAAGAAAAAAGCCGTCTCAATTCAATACTAAAAAGCATTGGATGAAACAGCCCCTTTATCTACTTTAAAAACTAGATTTTCAAAATCCATTTGACAATATCATCGATTACCTTCTGATTTACTGTATCTTTTATATTATATTCTGTTGGATCAATCCTACCATTATTAGCCATGAATAGGTGATTTAAATTATCATATAATCGGAAGGTCACATTGTTTTTATCCTTTAATAACTCCTGCCAGGCCAGGAAATCTATATCAGCATATACTTGAAAATCAACACTTCCTTGGGCTATAAAAATTGGTATATCAAGGCTTAATGCAATTTTATGTGTATCTATCTTACTTAGGCTATACCAGTAAGAAGCCGGATGATCTAATATTATCTCTGCGCCACTTTTGTCTATACTTTTAACCTTCTTAACTTCCCCATTAACCTGTGCCATGTGGAGCCTATACATTGCTTCTGTGACAGACTTATTCTCTTTTGTTAGGATCTTGTTTTGATCAAGGATTATATCCTCTAATCTCCTTGGACTTCCTGCTAGGGATACAATAGCAGCAACCTTTTTATTGTCAGATGCAATCTTAGGCGCCATCATTCCACCTAGACTATGGCCTACAATAACAATTCTGTCGACATCCACCTTGCCACAGCTACTGGCGTACTTGATTGCCTCAGCTGCATCATTCAAGGAATCGGCCTCTATTGTAAATTCCTTCACAGTATTTCGCGGAGTACTTTCATTGTATCTAATAACAGCTATTCCCTTTTTCGCAAAACCATGGGCTATATCACGAAAAGGTTTATTAGCTCCTATGGATTCATCAGCATCATGATCTCCCGAGCCATGTACTAGAATAGCTACTGGAGGATTCTTAACATTCCTTGGTAGGGTTAATATACCCCATATAGGATTCTTTTTGTCGCCAAATGCAATTTCAATTTCTTCAAAGTTATCATTGGATATGGCCTCTGGTTCATAAGCTTCATAAGTAAACCATAGGCCTTCCAGTTGCTTATTGGCATTATAAGTAAAGAGAACTTTGATTCCACTATAGTCATAATTCAATACGAGATGAACCACATTGTTTTTTTCGGATTTCTCTTCAGTCATTTCACGGACATCTATATAGGAACCCATTCCATCCACCGTTAAATCCCAACTCTCCTTAAGGGCAGCTTCTGTGATTTGTGGCTTTATAAGTGGGGAGAGGGTATTATAGGTATTTTCAAACTCTCCCTTACTCATCTCTAATGCTAGCTTTTTACTGAGTTCTCCCAGTTCTGAAAGCTTTTCTTCCTTTTTTGAATTCTTATCAGCTGTATTATTGCCATTATCAGTCTCAGTCTCTTTTTGATTCAATGTTTCTTCAGTTAAAGGGTCCTTTGTCTCATTATTTTCTAATTTTTCCCTATCTATATTGTTTTCTAGTATTTTATTATTAACTAAATCATTCCCATTTCCACTTACATCAGTACCCTTACCAGAGCATCCTGCAAGACTTAGCATTGTCACGATCATAAGTCCTACAATTACTTTTTTATTTATCATACTTACCACCTTTATTCCCCTCATACATGACTATAGTTAACTACATCCTTCCAACACTTCATTTATCTCTTCAACCCACGCATCGTAATCAGTTGTAAAATAATCCATGAATTTTCCGAAGTTACTACTGCCAATTATCTTATCATCATCAGGGCATTTTTTTATTCTGATTAACATATCCACGTAATTTTCTTTAGTTATATGCTTAAAGACTTCTTTGCGCTGGTCTTCCCTTGCCTTATAATTTGAGACCCCCGTACACTCTTCGATAATTGAAGCATTTACTTTCTTAGCTTGTGACTTTAGTAAAATTTCTTTCCAATGCTTGATCACTATCTGCATTGTACACGGATTCCCATATATGATTACCAAGTGAGCGGCATCCATAATACCATGAAAATCATCAATCTTATGTTTGATTTCCACATATTGTTCATAGGGTTTTCTGTCCGTATCGCAAAATATTAACACAATGTCATATGTACCGTTCTGATACTTATCTTGATATCTTGCAGGAATCATTCCATTTCCATCTGCATTTTCCAGTACAATAGCATACTTGCTATTCCAAACATTCAATTCCTTTAACTTGTCTAAATATTCATATTCCTCATCACCTTCACATATAATGCAAATTTTTGTTTGCTGCAATAAAGAAGGGAGTCTATTCTTCATACTCTGTTACCTCCTTCTTATTGCCTTTAATATCAAGCAAAGAATATATTAATTCAGGATCTGGCAATGCACCTAATGCGCCAATACGATATTTTTCCTTAATATCTGTGGTATCGCGAACGCCTTCTTGTGCTGTAAAATCAGCTAAAGAATATACATATACCCCTTCTTTATCCTTGTGTACAAACCATATCTGCTCTTTACGGAACATTCTTTTACAATCCATCAGGCTAATATCATGAACTGTAAAAATAAGCTGTGCACCTTGATTTAATTCGTTGTTAAACATTGCAATAATTGCCCTTGTAAGTTTGAAATGGATACTGCTATCCAATTCATCAACTACAAGAATTTTTCCATGCTCAATACCTTCGATAATATAACTTGCAAGTGCTGCAATCTTTTTCGTTCCTGTTGAATCAAACAACAAGCTAGGCACCTGAACTCCCTTATAGGTAGATACTAGTCGGATTTGGTCCATAATTTTCTCTGGAATATCTAATACCTTCTCTTCAGGTTTTTCTTCACTTCTTTCTAGTTCCAGTTTAATATTATCCATATCAACATACTCGAAATTCTCCATGTATAAATCAGCATTTTTTATAAATGAAACTATTTTTTTCTGCATACCATTTTTATTCTTCATAAGTTCAATTGTTTTTTTTAATGGAATATTATTCATATTTATTATATCAACATTTGACGCAAACTTTGACATAATATGTTTCATCTCTTCTAGCTTCTTGAATCTATTTGTATCAACCATATAAATCATAATATTATTTTGTGCTACTAAAGACATCATTGGCAGCATTTCTACATCAATACAACTATATTCCTGATTTTCATTATCTTTCAAAAGCCAGATCTCTTCTTTTCTATTTCCATACTGGTCTTTGAATATTTGCAAAAACCTCTCATATAGATACTCCTTCTTAGTTGCATTATATTTAAAATCATATGAAAACTCTCTGCCCTCATATAAAAAATTAACTCCCAGCTCATATACTGGATTATCTGTAAACATGTTTGGTATAGCACCTGATTCTTGATCCAAAAATACATTGCGGATTGCACGAATGCATCTTACCAAGCAAGTCTTTCCTGCATTATTAGGTCCATATATTCCCGCAACCTTCAAAATATTAAAATTGTTTTCCTTGTGTACATTAGTTGCAAATTTCTTATTTCGCATATCCGCATTCATTGAAAATGCAATTTGCTCTTTAAATACAAATATATTTTTAGCTCTAATTTCTATTATCATGGTCAATCACCACTCCTCCGTTTTAAAACTTCCTATATATCATTATACTACTTATTATTTTTTATGCAATATTTCTTCATTAAATATTATATATTAATTTTATTTATTTATTTTTAAATGCATTTGATAACATTAACTTTATGCGATTCAACTGATTAACAGCGGATATGCCAGGGTCATAATCAATGGGAACTATATTGGCAAAGGGATAGAGCTCCTTAACTGGCTTAATCATACCCTTACCTGTAACATGATTGGGCAGACAGGCCAAGGGCTGGACACAGATAATATTGTCTGTTCCTTGTTCGATAAATTCAATCATTTCTGCTGTAACAAGCCATCCCTCCCCTGTCTGATTCCCAAGTGAAAGTACCCTTGAGGCCATTTCAGCCAATTCTCCTATCGGCGTGGGTGGATGAAACCTATTACTTCTTTCTAGCTCTCTTCCTATTACTTTACGTGCTCTCTGCATATAATCTCCTGCAAGATTGCCGAGGGTCATATTCAGTCTCTTCCCGGCAAGATATTTGTATCGGAATCGTGCATTATAAGAAGAATATAAGAGATAATCCATAAGATCAGGTACAACCGCCTCTGCTCCTTCCTGTTCAATAATTCCAACAATATCATTGTTGGCTGTGGGGTGGTATTTAACCAGTATCTCACCTACTACTCCCACCTTAGGTTTTCTAATGTCTGTTATTTCTAAGTTGTCAAACTCTTTTACTATTGCTTTAATATTAAACTTGAATCTTCTATAATTACAGTCTCTGACACTATCCTTTGCTATATCCATCCATTTTTCATACAGAAGGTTAGCTGAGCCGGGAAATCGCTCATATGGCCTTGTCCTATAAAGAACCCTCATAAATAGATCTCCATATATAAGCCCCATTAGACATCTATTAATTAAGCCAATAGAATATCTGAAGCCCGGCTGTTTCTCTAAGCCTAAGGTATTGACGGATATCAAAGGAATATTAGCAAAACCTGCCTGCCTAAGCCCCAGCTTTAGTAAAGCAAGATAGTTGGTTGCTCTACAGCCTCCCCCGCTTTGAGTAATAATTATAGATGTCTTATCAAGATCGTATATACCGGACCTAAGTGCCTGCACAATCTGTCCCACCATTATGACAGCAGGATAGCAAGCATCATTATTTACATATTTTAAACCTTCATCCACTGCCACACGGTCCATAGCAGGTAGTATCTCCAGTCTATACCCGCTCATCAAAGCGGCCTCCTTGAGCAGGTCAAAATGAATCGGTGCCATCTGTGGAGCAAGTATTGTATGCGTACTTCGCATGGCTTTTGTGAATAAGGGCGTTTGATAGCATAAATTATTCTTTTTAGCTTGATAGTTGTTTTGCTCCCTCTCCTGGATAGCAGCTATAAGCGAACGTATTCTAATCCTTGCAGCACCAAGATTGTTACCCTCATCTATCTTTAGCATGGTATATATTTTACCGACTGATGCTAGTATTTCTCCTATCTGGTCAGAGGTTACAGCATCCAGACCACATCCAAAGGAGTTTAGCTGGATAAGATCCAAGTTTGCCTCCTTAGTAGCCAGATAAGCCGCTCTATAAAGTCTGGAGTTATAGGTCCATTGATCAACCACCCTAAGCTTGAAATCAAGGTCAGCCAGGTGATCAAGGCTATCCTCTGTTAGCACAGCCAGTCCATAGGAGGATATGAGCTTAGCTATACCATGATTTATCTCTGGGTCCACATGATAAGGCTTTCCACAAAGAATTATTCCTTTCTTATTATTGTCTTTTAAGAGTTTTAAGGTTTCCTCACCCTTTTGCCTGATATCCTGCCTATATTTTTCTCTTTCTTTACAGGCATCATTTACAGCTATCCTCACTTCCTTAATAGTTACTCCATATTCTTTAAACTCCCCAGATAACCTCTTGGTGAGTACCTTTTCATTATCAAGAGATAGAAAGGGTGCTATAAATTTAACTTGCCCTGATTTGAGTTCATCTATATTGTTTTTAACGACCTCTGGATAGGATATGACAATCGGACAATTATAGTGGTTATTCGCATCCCTATACTCCTTCTTCTCATATACGATCGAAGGGTAAAAGATAGCATCTACCCCTTTATCTACAAGACTTAAGATATGTCCATGACAAAGCTTAGCCGGATAGCAGGTGGATTCTGAAGGGATTGTCTCAAGTCCCTTCTCATATATGCTTTTATCTGACTGCTGTGATAGTATCACCCTAAATCCCAGACTGGTAAGTAGGGTAAACCAGAAGGGATAATTCTCATACATATTTAGAACCCTTGGAATTCCTATACTACCTCTTCGTGCCTGGGATATTGATAAAGGACGATAATTAAATGTGCGGCGATACTTGTAATCATAAAGATTAGGGAGCTTATCATCTTTTCTTTCTTCACACCCGCTTCCTCTCTCACATCTATTTCCACTTACGAAGCTTTCTCCGTTAGAAAATGCATTTATCGTTAGTAGGCAGTGGTTAGTGCATTTATCACATCTTCTACTGGAGGTACTTATAGAGAAATATAATAAGGCATTTTCATTCAATAAAGAGGATATCCCTTCTTCCTCATTATCATTTCTATAATCTCTATTATCCTTTTTAGTCCTTTCCTCTTTCCTTTCCTTGGCTCCATGCTCCTTCGAGTATAGAGCCGCCCCGTAGGCTCCCATTAAGCCAGCAATCTCTGGACGGGTTACGGTCCTTCCCAATATAAGCTCCATAGCCCTAAGTACCGCATCATTATAAAAAGTTCCACCCTGTACAACAATCCTCTCTCCTAGATCCTTTTCGTTCCTCAACTTTATAACCTTATAAAGAGCATTTTTTATAACTGAATATGCCAGTCCTGCTGATAAGTCGGACACATCCACACCTTCCTTTTGTGCCTGCTTGACCTTAGAATTCATAAAAACTGTGCATTTTGTTCCTAAGTCCACGGGAGCACATGCATATAATCCTTTGTTCGAGAACTCCCCTATCGGCATATTAAGAGAAGAAGCAAAGCTTTCCAAGAATGATCCACATCCCGAAGAGCAGGCTTCATTTAGTAGAATACTGTCAATAGCATTGTTCTTAACCCTAAGGCACTTCATGTCCTGACCACCTATATCAAGAATTAAATCCACCCCTGGTTGAAAGAACTCAGCAGCCTTATAATGAGCTATAGTCTCAATAACCCCATAATCCACATGAAATGCTGCCTTCATCAGGGCTTCACCATATCCTGTGACTGTTGACTTTATTATAGTTACCCCTTTGGGAATCTTCTCATATAGATCCTTAAGGGTATATAGTAGCTTCATAAGTGGATTGCCTTCATTTCTGGAATAATGAGAATACAGGATTTCTCCTTCCTGGCCGATAAGTACCACCTTGGTAGTAGTGGAACCGGCGTCAATTCCCAGATATGTCCCACCACTATATTCAGATAGATTTTTATGTTTAACCCTTGCCTCATCATGACGGGCTTTGAAGGTTATATATTCCTCTTCATCTTTAAATAAGGGATTTAGGGTTATAATATCATCATCTCTTCTGTTCTTGATTTTAACTACCTGATGACAGAGCTCCCCTAGTGATACAGTCTTTTCTTTCTCTCCTAATAATGCTGCACCGAAGGCAGCATATAGTTGAGAGTTTTCTGGACATATGGCTTCTCTGCATGCATCTTTTAGACTAAGTATAAATCGTTTTCTTAATTCTGACAGAAAATAGAAGGGTCCTCCAAGAAAGGCAACTCTTCCACTGATAGGCTTACCACATGCCAACCCTCCGATTGTTTGATTAACTACCGCTTGAAATATGGATGCAGCTATATCTTCTCTTCTTGCTCCTTCATTTATAAGAGGCTGTACATCTGTCTTGGCAAATACTCCACATCTGGAGGCTATGGGATATATAAGCTTACTATCCTTGGCATATTCATTAAGCCCGGCAGCATCAGTATTAAGAAGCACTGCCATCTGGTCTATGAATGCCCCTGTACCCCCTGCACAGCTACTGTTCATTCTCTGTTCTATGGCACCCTTAAAATACGTTATCTTGGCATCCTCACCACCTAGCTCTATAACCACATCTGCTAGCGGTATATATGCCCCTACAGCACAGGTACAAGCTACAACCTCTTGTACAAAGGCTAGCTTAAGCCACCTTGATACCGATAACCCACCAGAGCCTGTTATAGCTACACTACAACGAATATTACCTAACTCCCTATAGCAATCGTTAATCATTCTGATTAGGGTATTTGTCATATCAGAATAATGTCGTTCGTATGATTTATAAAGAATTTTCTTTTTTTCTAATACAACTATTTTTACAGTGGTTGAACCGATATCGATTCCCATATTAGTCTTTGTCATTAACCTACACCTGCTTCTATGAATGTCAATATAATACATAAGAAATGCTTACACACTTATATATTATGGACTAATAAAATTAAATCATTCAGGATAAATTCTACTAGACTTAATCATAAGAAGAATCTATAATATGAGTATGATACATAGGTAAGGAGGGTAAATATGGCGAATAGAGACATAAAAAAAGATGTTAAGAAAAAGAAAAAGGCAGATGTAGGCATTGTTCCATCACTGAAACCCATGATGCCTGAGCCTGAAGTAGTTAAAAAGGGCAAAAAGAAAGCCTAGTTCAAGATAAAAAATAGCTTGAAATCCCATGTTACATGAGTTTTCAAGCTATATTTTTTTAAATACTATTACTAATGTCAATTAATTGGCTAATTTTGTCTTGGTAGCTATAATCTCATAATCTGCTTATTTCGATTTTATATTCACCAAGCATTCTAACCTCTTCCTTTTAAGTTATAATTTAATTTCCTTAGTAGCTATTTTTTCAGTAAAAGTTCTATCATGCTCCACAAACACTAAGGATGGGCAAAAAGTCAGTATCAGCTCTTCAATCTGCACTCTTGATAGCACATCGATAAAATTCAAAGGCTCATCCCATATAAATAAATGCGCTGGCTCTGAAAGACTTTTCGCCAGTAAAACTTTCTTTCTCTGACCTTGGCTAAAGCTCCTGATGTCCTTATCAAATTGGCCTCTCTCAAAATCCAACTGGCGAAGCACAGTCTTAAATATGGTTTCATTCAGTCCGTACCTAACCGCAAAATCCACTAGAGATCCTTCTAAATATGAGGTGTCCTGTGATACATATGATATCTTAAGTCCCTTTGCAATAAAGAAATTGCCGGTATGCCTTATATCCTTACCAAGAAGTAACTTAAACAAGGTGGACTTTCCTGATCCATTCTTTCCTCGTACTGCAATCCTGTCATCAGTCCTTACAAGCAGGTTTATATTAGAAGCTATTTTATTGTCAGCATAAAACAAGCTAACATCCTCAAGCTCAATCAACCTTTTACTATGGAAGGATAATAGATTCATTTTCAACGAATCCGTCTGTTCGATATCCTTAAGCAGCCCCTTCTTATCCTTTATAGCATCCAGCTTTCTCTTTTCAATAGACTTCGCCCTTTTCATCATCTTGGCAGACTTATGTCCTACATATCCCCTGTCACCTACATGGCTTCCGATTTTTGATGCTTCTATTTTATCAGACCATCCCATTGCCCTTCTAGCAGACTCAGATAGAGAAGCAATATCCTTGTTAAGCTGTCTGTTTCTCTCAATTTCATAATTATCATTTAATATTTTGTTATGATGCCAGGATGAGAAATTTCCTTTCTGCACCTCTATATTTGTCTTATTGATGGAAAGTACATGATCGATACATCTATCTAGAAATGCTCTATCATGTGATACAAGGATAAACCCGCCTTTAGTCTGTAAATAATCTGCCAGTAGATCCCTACCCTCTATATCCAAATGGTTGGTAGGCTCATCAAGTAATAGAAA